>JAUYPG010000007.1 GCA_030695805.1 Nanobdellota archaeon | reverse complement strand
AACAATTCCATGGAATTGTTGAATAACCCTTCAAGGCAGGTGTCTGAAAAAAAATTAGACACCTGCCTTGAAGCAGGGAACGCCAACAACGAGGAGGACTAAGAATGTCCGAAAGCGCCGTCTCAATGCGAAGTTCCGTCTCTGCCGTATGGATGGACGGCAGAGAGATTCTTCCCGAGGAAGCGACAGTCAACGTTTCAGCCCACGGGCTGAACTACGCAACCGCTGTCTTCGAGGGGATTCGAGCATACGAAACCGCTGACGGAAGAGTAGCGATCTTTCGTCTCAAGGATCACCTGAAGCGACTCAATGCTTCCGCGCAAGCCATTGACATCGAGCCGCGCTACAGCGTGGAACAACTGATAGAAGTGGCCGTCACGCTCGTGCAAAAAAGCGGACTCAAAAACGCCTATATCCGCCCGATCATCTTCCTCGGTGAGGGGATCGGACTCATGCAGGCGAATCTCCAAGTCCATACGGCAATTCTGGTCCTTCCGTGGACCACAAAGCCGAACAACGGACTGCGTTTGCTGGTTTCTAAGTTCCGTCGTCCGAATCCTGCCTCAACAATCATCACGGCGAAGACCTCATCACACTATGAGAGTTCTCGCCTGGCCGCGCTGGAAGCGCAGCGAAAAGGGTTCAATGACGCCCTCCAACTCGACACATACGGACACGTAGCGGAAACGACCGTCGCAAACGTCTTCATGCTGAGAGGTCATGTCGTGATAACGCCTGTGGAAGGTTCTATCCTCCCAGGTTTCACCCGAGACGCGGTCAGAGCAATCGTCCAAAACATGAATGGAGATTGCGAACATGAAGAACGATACATCCATCTCCCAGGACTCCTGAAAGCCGATGAGATTTTCGTGGCTGGAACCGCCACGGAGATCACGCCGGTCATCGGCGTGAATGAGCATCTCTTTGAAATAGGGCCGATAACGAGACAAATCGCCGAAACCTACCAACGGGTAGTACATGGCGAGAAGGTCTTGGTCCCCGACTGGATCACCTGGGCGTGATCCGCAACTCGTCGAAGGCGGTGGCCACAAGCCCCGCCTTTCGTATTTCTGGAAAAGTTTTTTATGTACAGTTAAAAGACGATCGCATTGTAAATGTACATAATTTATACACAGCAAGGCGAACACAGTAGCAGGGCCATTGACATCAGGAGAAATAAAGGACACCCTATATACATTATGATCCTTGTGCCTTTCCAGATGAATTTTACGAAGAACGCCTCCAAGAAGGCGTGCTTTACATTGTTCGGGGGAACTGGGAAACAGAGAAAGTAGAAAATACCCGCCCGCCATGACTTCGTCTTGGCGAAGTCGGGTGGGGAGAGTAGAAAGTAGAAACAAAAAAAATTTCCCAATGCCCCCAAGAGCGGGGCTTTTCGGTTCTTGTTCGAGAATTGGGCGAAAAGGCCTAATTCTCGGGTCGGAACTTTCCGGCCTCGTGTTCACCAAAAACATTCCCGAGTTTCCGGGAATCATATGGAAGGAGTCTCGCGTGCGGTGGCGTTTCTACACAGGGTCCGAGGAAGCATGGAGCTTCCTGGTACGAAATGAAATTTCAGGGGCAACATTCCTGGAAGAGCAAAACGTACCACCATTAGGAGTTGTCATTCATCTAAGTTGCATACTGAACGGAAACTCCGTTCGCCTCATGCCAGACGTCGAAGATGTCCCAAAATGGCTCAAGGGACATCCTCTCATCATAAGCGTAAACCAACACAAGATGGCAACAAGGGAGGAAGAGATTCGAACAAAAAAGGCCTTGCGTCGCGCAGTAGAGCAATTTAATAGTTGGCCAGAAAATGGCCGAATCGCTCCTTGGAGCAAGGAAACGTCTCCAAAACTCGAAGCGTGGAGGAGTAGGGTCGAGGAGTATCTTAAAAGAGGGATTTTCTCGCTTCCTCGTGAAGAAATCAGGGAGGCCCATGCGGGCTTTAACCGCCTAGGATTCTCTCTAGGCAATTCTCTGAACTCCATCTAATCCTCGTGGGGAGGCATACTACGCCTCCCCTTCGCATTTCTGCGGGTGTAGAATTACAAACAATATTTGGGATATCCGACCCCGCTAAGCGGGGTCGGATATCCAGACAGAGTATGCACTATATCATCGGCATAGACGAAGCAGGCCGTGGCCCTTTGGCGGGGCCGGTTGCGGTAGGCGTCGTCTGTATCCCAAAAAATTTCTACCCGAAAAATCCGCGCGCGAAGCTTCCGCTTCGGGATTCCAAAAAACTTCCGAAACACGCGCGCGAAGCGTGGTTTCAGTACATCAAAGCCCACCCGAAAATTTTTTACGCCGTCTCCATGGCGCACCCGAAGACCATAGACCGCGTAAACATTTCGAATGCCGTAAATCTAGCCGCCACCCGAGCACTCCAAAAATTAGTTGAAAGTTGTGAGTTGAAAGTTAAAAGTTATCAAATATACGTTGACGCGGGCATAAAAATCAATCGCAAAAAACTTTCAACTCTCAACTTACAACTTACAACTCTCGTCCGGGGCGACGAAAAAATAAACGCCATCAAACTCGCCTCCATCATCGCGAAAGTAACGCGAGACCGATATATTATAAAAAAACATAGAGAGTATCCCGCCTATAAATTTAACGTTCACAAGGGGTATGGTACGAAAATCCATCTCAAAGCCCTGAAAGCCCACGGGCCATGCCCGCTCCACCGATTGACCTTTATTAAAAAATACATTAGCATTTGAAATGTTGTTGTATTCTAGATTCTATTTTCTAGATTCTAAATCCGTGGTCCCAAAGAAAAGACATTCGAAATCAAAAGTAGGAAGAAGACGTTCTCATCTCGCGTTAAAAAGACGGGAGATGCATCCGTGCGCCTCGTGCAACGGCCCCACGGTTCCACATAGAGCATGCGCCCAATGCGGTGTGTACAAAAAAATTCCAAGCACCAAATTACAAAAATAGAAAATAGTAATTTTGATAATTTGTATGGCCACTCGACATCTTTGCAGAGGTATCGTGCTTCAGTCCCTCTACGAATGGGACTTTTACGAAAAAAAGGTTGATCTGGAAAAAATCGTCGAGCGCAATATGCAGACATTCGGAGCGGACGTGGACGAGCCGCAGTTCGCGTGGAAGATAGTGGGCGGAGTGGTTACAAACCTCAAAGAAATTGACAAGGTGATCGAGCGCTCCGCGCCGGATTGGCCCGTTTCGCAAATCGCGATCGTGGACCGAAACATCCTCCGCATCGGCATTTACGAACTTTTTTACGCGGACAAAGAAGAAGTGCCTCACAAAGTGGCCATAAACGAAGCCATAGAGCTCGCGAAAAATTTCGGAGGGCAGAACTCATCGAAATTTATCAACGGCGTATTGGGAACGATATATAACGAACTAAAGACGCAAAACCACACAGAAGAAAATAGAAAGTAGAAAATAGAAAAATGAACTTCTACTTTCTACTCTCTATTTTCTATTTTCTCATCATCCGTGCCCGAACCTAAAAATCGTGAACTCGAAAAAAAACTGGGGATACCCTTCAAGAATAAGGCCCTTCTGCAGGAGGCCCTGACTCATCGTTCATATCTAAACGAAAACACCAAGTGGGAAACCCCGCATAACGAACGCCTCGAATATCTCGGGGACGCGGTGCTTGAACTTATTGTTACAAGCGCCCTCTTCAGAAATTTTCCAAGCAAGCAGGAGGGGGACATGACAAGTATCCGAGCCGCGCTCGTGAACCACATCATGCTTGCCAAGGTGGCCGGAGAACTTGGTTTCGAGGGCTATATCCTCCTCTCCCGAGGAGAAGCAAGAGAAAACGGGAGAGCAAAGGAAGCAATTTTAGCAAACACGGTAGAAGCGCTGATCGGCGCGATCTACATTGACCAGGGGTACGACAAGGCGGAAAAGTTTGTGCGCGCGCGCATCCTCTCGCACCTCGATGAAGTTCTCGAAAAAGAACTTTTCCTCGACCCAAAAAGCACGCTTCAAGAGATCGTCCAGGAAAAACTGAAAGTAACCCCGACCTACAAGGTCTTGGATGAA
Source organism: Nanobdellota archaeon (assembly GCA_030695805.1). GTDB lineage: Bacteria > Patescibacteriota > Minisyncoccia > UBA6257 > GWB1-50-10 > JAUYPG01. Next base: position 1,883 of record JAUYPG010000007.1, on the reverse strand, counting down.
AAAGGGCCGGACCACGAAAAAGAATTCGTGGTAGGAGTATTTTTCGACAAAGAAAAAATCGCCGAAGGGAAGGGCTTCTCAAAACAGGATGCGGAGCGCGCCGCAGCGGCGAACGCGCTAAAGAATTGGAAGAAATAAAAACCACAAATCCCAAGCACCAAATCACAAACAATATCCAATGACCGAAACTCTAAATACAAAACACATTTTCAATTTCGAATTTGTGATTTTGAATTTGTTTGGAATTTGGATTTTGTGATTTGAAATTTCACTTCACATGTTTCTACAAAAAATCGAAATTCAGGGATTCAAGTCGTTCGCCTCGAAAACCGTCTTCCAATTTCCCGCGAAGATTATCGGCATTGTGGGCCCGAACGGGTCTGGAAAATCCAATATCGTGGACGCGTTCCGCTGGATTTTAGGCGAACGCGCCGCGAAAAATCTGCGGGGGGACTCTTTGGGGAATCTTATTTTCGCGGGGACTCCCAAGCGCCCGGCCGCGGGGCTCGCCCGCGTCGCCATCCACATGGCGAAAAGCGAATTTCTGCCAGGCGGCATGGATGAGGTGGTTTTGGAGCGAAGAGTTGACAGGTCCGGTAATTCGCAATTTTTCTTGAATAGCGCGGAAATTCGTCTGAAAGACCTCGCGCCCATGCTCGCGCGCGCGCGCCTCGGCACCCGAGGAATGACGATTATTAACCAGGGGGAAAGCGACGTATTCGTCAAAAGCTCGGCCCAAGAGAGACGGCTCATGATGGAAGAAATCCTTGGCCTCAAAGAATTTCGTCTCAAAAAAAGCGAGGCCGAGCGCAAGCTCGAAAGCACGAAAATAAATATGGATAAAGTGGCGGCCATGACAGAGGAGATCGCTCCCCATCTCCGTTTTCTAAAAAAACAAAAGGAGCGGTGGGAAAAAAGAGTTGAAGTCGAACGCGAATTGGGAACCCTCGCGAAAACCCATTTCGGAAGAGAGTTCGGAGAAATACGAAAACAAATCGAAGAGCGGGAGAAATCCATCGCTCCCTTGGAAAAAACGAAAAAAGAGCGCGAAAAAAATGTGGAGGCATTGAAAGAAAAACTGCGCGTACTGGAATCCAAAACACGCGAAGAAAAGGGAGGGAAGAAGGGCGAGGAGCTAGATCTTCTCTTGAAACAAAAATCCGACATCGAACGGGTGATTGTACGCATAGAAACGCGGATGGAGCTCGAAAAAGAGGCCGCTCGGGAACACAAAGTGAGCGCCGAGGAATTCACCGGGTACGCCGAACACTTGCGGAAAGAATTCGACGAGGCCGAACGCCTCCTCTCGCTCGCGGAAATAAAAAATAAAATCAAAGAATGGCGGAACGCGCTCGAACGGCTATTCAAAATCAAAAAAGAGGAGCGGAAGGAAACGCCTGTCTCAACCGCGAAACTTCAGCAAGATCTCGCCTCCGTCCAAAACCAGATCCAAGAATCGAGACGAAGAGAAGAGGAGTTTGTGGAAACCCAGAAAAGCGCCACGAGAGAATTCAGGGTATTTCTCGACTCCATAGAGAAAGAAAGAGACGAGATGATGAAAATCGAGCGACGGATACAGGAAGAAAAACTATGGCATGAACGCCTTCAAATGAAAGCGGAGGAGCTTCAACGCGGCTGGGCCTCTCTCGGAAAATCAGGAGGAGACCTCGAAAAAGCGATAAAAGAAGCGCCGAAAGAGAAGCCCGAAGGCGCGGAAAACGTCGAACGAAAAATCGGCGCTTTGCGAGAAGAGCTCTCCACGATCGGAGAAATAGACACGGAACTCATAAAAGAAGCGGAGGAGACGGAAGAGCGCTACGAATTTTTAAACAAAGAGCATGCCGATCTGGAAAATGCGGTGCGGGATCTTGTCGTAATGATAG
>JAUYPG010000004.1 GCA_030695805.1 Nanobdellota archaeon | reverse complement strand
GAGGTGACGTTTAAGGAAGGATTAAAAATGACGTATGAATGGTACGTGGCGCATCCGGACCCCAAAAAAACATGAGGGCATTTACGCAGCCGATAAAATATCATCTCGCGGAAGACACGATAGACAAGAAAGACATTGACGCTCTTCGCGAATGGCTTTCGGGATATCCGCGCCTCACCAAGGGGCCCCTGCATCCCGAGTTCGAGAAAAAATGGAGCGCCTGGTGGGGGAGAAAGCACTCCGTATTTTGCAATTCCGGGTCTTCCGCGAACCTCCTCATGTTCTACGCCCTCCTCCTTTCGGGCAAGATGAAAAATAAAAAAGTGATCGTTCCCGCGGCCGGATGGCCGACGACAATTACTCCGGCAATCCAGTTTGGATTCGAGCCGATTATGTGCGAGGCGGACAAAGACACGTTCGCGATGGATGTGGGATGTCTCGAGCGTTTGCTTGAAGAGCATAATCCCGGCGCGGTAATTTTCGTCCAGATATTGGGCGTACCTCATCAGCACATAGACCAACTTCTCGCGCTGAAAGAAAAGTACGGTTTTGTGCTTTTGGAGGACGCGTGCGCCGCAATGGGCGCGTCGTACCACGGACGGAAGGTTGGTTCATTCGGCGATATGGCGAGTTTTTCGCTTTATTTCGGTCATCAACTCTCGACTATCGAAGGCGGAGTGGTTTCGACAGACGACCCCGAATTAAACGACCTCCTCGTCATGCTACGGAGCCACGGATGGGGGAAGGACCTGCCCGAATCTTCCCATGAAAAGCTTCTGAAAAAATACGGCATTGATAATACCCACGAGCCCTTTATTTTTTATGAGCCGGGGTTCAACCTCCGGGCAACGGATTTGCAGGCGTTCATCGGCATACGTCAGCTGGATAAAATGGATTTTCTCATCAAGCGCCGGAACGAAAATCATATCCGATACAAAAAATTATTGGGGGGGAGATTATATACGCAATCCTTTGACGCCGAAACAACGGTCTGCAGTATTCATTTTTGCTCGCTGGCAAAGGATGAGAAAGAGCGCGGCGCGATCGTCGAGGCATTGCGGCAAAACGGCATAGAGACGCGCCTCTACACCGCGGGAAACCTGGGACTCCACCCGTTTTGGGCGGACCGCTACGGAGAAGCTCATTTTGCGTGGGCAGACGAGCTCCACAAACGGGGATTTTTCCTTCCCAACCACCCCTCTCTTTCGGTAGAAGACGTGGAGTTTATCTCAAGCGTTGTACTGAAAGCGATATGCTGATAGTATCACACTATGGAAAAAAGGATCTTCAAAACGGCGCTCATTACCGGCATCACCGGCTCCGGGGGGAGCTATTTGGCGGACTATATTATCCAAAGCCATCCGGAAGTTTTCCTGCACGGCATCTCCCGCTGGCACAGCACGGGGACCGATAGAAATCTGGAAAACGCGAAAGAAAAGGCAAAAGTCCACGAGTGCGACTTGCTGGACCTCGGCGCGACCATACGCGTCCTAAAAGAAGTAAAACCGGACGTTATTTTTCATCTGGCGGCGCACGCGAACGTGAAGGCCTCATTCACAAATCCGCTTTCGGTCATACAAAACAACGTGATGAGCGCGGCCAATCTCTTGGAAGCCGTGCGCCTCGCGGAAATTGACCCCGTAATCCAAATCTGTTCGACCTCGGAAGTATACGGCCAGGTGGACCCGAAAAACGTGCCGATCAAAGAGGACTGCCCCATAAACCCCGGCAATCCGTACGCGGTTTCAAAAACCGTCGGTGATTTTTTGGGGTTCGTGTATTTTCGAAGCTATGGAATGAAGGTAGTTCGCACGAGAATGTTCGCGTATCTGAATCCGCGCAGGGAGGATCTTTTCGCGACCGCGTGGGCGAAACAGGTGGCGCGCATAGAAGCCGGACTCCAAAAAGAGCTTTTGCATGGGAACCTGGACTCGACGCGCACGCTCATAGACGTGCGGGATGCGATGGAATCGTACTGGATTGCCGCCGAAAAGTGCCGCTTTGGCGAAGCGTATAATATCGGAGGCCCCACCGTGATAAAAATAGGGGATTTTCTGGACATCCTGAAAAAGAAGGCGAAAACGGAGATTCCAAGCCGGGTGGACCCCACGCTTCTCCGGCCCGCGGACGTTACGCTCCAGATTCCGGACGTAGGGAAGTTTACGGAAGAAACGGGGTGGAAGCCAAGGTATAGTTTTGAAGAAAGCGTCGAATATCTCCTCGAATACTGGAGGAAAAAAGTGAAGCAAGAAAGGGCCTAATTCCTATGAAGATATTAGTTACGGGCGGCGCGGGATACATCGGGTCCATACTCGTGCCGGAGATTTTGCGCGCCGGACACGAGGTGAAAGTTCTCGACAATTTTATGTATGGGCAGATGTCGCTCCTTGACCAGTGCTTTTACAAAACACTGGACGTGGTCCGGGGCGACGCGCGAAACGAAGAGCTCATGAAGGACCTTATGAAAGATGTCGAGTTTATCTTTCCGCTCGCCGCGATCGTGGGTATGTCGGCGTGCGACAAGGAACCGCTCCTCGCGAAAACCACGAATCTGGAGGCAATAAAACTCATCCTGAAGCTTCGGAGGCCGGGGCAAAAGATTATTTTCCCCAACACAAACAGCGGCTACGGAGTCGGCAAGCAGGACGCCTATTGCGACGAGAGAGCGCCCTTAAACCCGATTTCGCTCTACGGCCGGACGAAAGTCGAAGCGGAAAAGGAAGTTCTTCAGGCGGGCGACGCCATCACCTTTCGCGTCGCGACGGTATTCGGCATGAGTCCTCGCATGAGATTTGATCTTTTGGTAAACGACTTCGTGTACAAGGCCTTGACCGACAAGTCCATCGTACTTTTCGAGTCGCATTTTAAGAGAAATTACATCCACGTCCGCGACGTCGCGCGCGCGTTTATTCACGCGATGGATAATTTCGAGACAATGAAAAACGAACCGTATAACGTGGGGCTTTCAAGCGCGAACATGACAAAAAAAGAACTCTGCGAGACCATAAAAAAATACATTCCGGAGCTCGTATTTTTGGAATCCGAGATCGGAAAAGATCTCGACCAGCGGAATTACGTGGTAAATAACGAGAAAATAGAACGCACGGGATTCCATTCAGAAATTACGCTTGAAGAGGGGATCAAGGAGATCATCAAAGGAAATCAAATCCTTCGGAGAAATATGTTCACGAATTTGTAGATATGGCGGAAACATCACCCCTTGTGAGCATTTGGATACCTGTTTTCAACGGCGGTCCATTAATATGGAAAACGCTGGAAAGCGCGCTTCATCAGACCTATCCGAATATAGAAGTTATCGTGTTTGACGACGCCTCAACCGATAACACGAAGGATGTGGTGGAGGAGTACGCGAGGCGTGATAAAAGAATAAAGTATTTCAAAACGGAAAAAAACATCGGGGTAAACAAAAGTTTCCCGAAAATACTCAAGCTCTGCTCCGGGGAATTTGCCATATTTCTATGTTGTGATGACTGGATTTCAAGACATTATATAGAGGAGTGCGTAAAACTATTTATTGAGAACAGGGAAACAGCGGTGGTAACGGGAAGGGTTTTCAGCATCGTGGAAAAAGAGGGGAGATGGGTCTTCACGAGAGAGCCGAAGCCGGGGGGCGGAGCGTACTCACGCGACTGGTTCGGGAAAAACGCGTACAGAAACTTCACGACATCAATGATTATTCTCGGTATGGCAAGAACAAAAGATTTTTTCCGCGTCGCCCTCGAGTTAAGCGCGATCATAGATAATCCGCCGCCGGAAATTGGCGAGGAATTACGGCTCCTGATGCAGTATGACTATGGGTGTCAGGCGATCATTTGTCCGAAAATCGTCTCCGGCTATGATAATTTTCGCGTTTCGGACAAGGCGATACTCCTCAAAACCGAAAATTCTCTGGATCATTACATGGAGACGAAGGGTTCAATGAAGCCAAGCGCGAAATTCGGGCTTTTGAGTAACGATACCGCGAAAGGAATTCTAAAACTCTATGGAGTTGATAGAAAGCTGCACGACATATCGTTTCGGGGTCATTGGAAAGAATATCTCTCTCGCATGAGAATTTTTTTTGGACAGGAGGCGCTCTCGACGGTCGTGATAGAGGCCGTGAGGAGGCGTTTTTCCCGGTCGTTTTTCAAGGAATTCAGTCCGGGAAAAGATCTCGAGAATTTTTTTGAAGATTATACAAGGCGGGAGAAAGCGATGTCCGTATGGTTCGTGATCCCGCGCCTCGTTCTGCGATGCGCGGACATGATACGGCGCAAGCTGTGGAAACCGGCAACGCCGGATATCTACAAAAGCGAATATTTTTTGAACCGGGAAAAAAAATTTGCGGTATAATATGCCTACATCCCTTGAATTCTATAAAAAACTCTATCTCATACGGGCCGTCGAAGAAGGTATTCGAAAGTATTATTCCGAAAATGAGATGAAAACGCCCATGCACATGTCCATGGGGAGCGAGGCCCTCGTGGTGGGGGTCGTATCCGCGCTAAAAAAGAGCGACCAGGTCTTCGGTACCTACCGAAGCCACGCCCTCTACCTCGCGAAGACCGGAGAAACAAACGCCTTTTTCGCGGAAATGTACGGAAAAAGAACAGGAGGCGCGAAGGGCAAGGCGGGGTCCATGCACCTCTCGGCGCCGGAAGAAGGATTTCTGGGGACCTCAGCCGTCGTCGGGACCACCATCCCGGTCGCGGTTGGCGCCGCGTTCGCGAACAAAAAAAAGAAAAACGGAAAAATGGTCGCCGTGTTTTTCGGCGAAGGAGCGATGGACGAAGGAGTGTTTTGGGAAAGCATAAACTTGGCGAGTCTCTGGAATCTGCCGATAGTATTCATCTGCGAAGACAACAACTTGGCAATTCATACGCCTGTTTTGAAGAGGCAGGGGTACGCGTCAATTGAGGCAATCGTTTCTCGTTTTAATATGAATGTCATACAAAGTGAATCAACCGACGTGGAGCGCGTTTTCGCCTTGGCAAGGAAAGCTCGGCTCACAACGGAACAAACACAGAGGCCCTCTTTTATGCGTTTGGCGTATTACCGATATCTGGAACACGTTGGGGTAAACGAAGATTTTGAGGCCGGATACCGCGCGAAAAGCGAGTTCGACGCGTGGTATAAAAAAGACCCCGTGCGCGTACAGAAAAAACGGCTGCTGAAAAAAGGGGTTCGCGCCTCCGCGATCGGACAAATTGAGAAGCGCCTGGACGCGAAAATTGAGGAAAGCATCGCGCACGCGAAACAAGCTCCCTTTGCGGAAGAAGGGGAAGCATATACGGACGTATTTGCATGACAAAGAAACGTTATATAACATATGAAGAGGCCTTAAACGAAGCGCTTTTGGGGGAGATGCGAAGAAACCCGGGAGTTTTTGTGTACGGGATTGACGTTGCCGACCACAAGCGGACATTTGGCACGGGCAAGGGTTTATTGGAAGAGTTTGGCCCGGAAAGGTATTTTAGCACGCCTCTTTCAGAGGATGCGCTGACCGGCTTCGGGCTCGGGGCGGCCGTAAACGGCCTCCATCCGATACTCGTGCATATTCGGGTGGACTTCATGCTCCTCGCGATGAACCAGCTCATAAACATGGTCGCCACAGAGAGGTATGGGAGCGGAGGGAAGACAAAAGCGCCGTTTACAATCAGGGCCATTATCGGTCGGGGATGGGGGCAGGGATTTCAACATTCGAAAAGTTTGCAGTCATTCTTCGCTCACGTGCCGGGGCTAAAAGTGGTAATGCCGACAACGCCCTACGACGCGAAAGGGCTTCTTGCGGCGGCGATCCGTGATGAGAATCCGACGATCGTACTTGAGCACCGGTGGCTCTATTTCCAAAAAGGAGAGGTGCCGGAAGAGCCGTACGTCCTCCCGATCGGCGTCGCGAACGTGTTGCGGAAGGGGAGCGACGCGACGGTTGTCGCCACTTCCTGGATGAACGTGGAGGCGTCTCATGCGGCGGACATACTGGAGAAAGAAAGAGGGGTGCGGATTGAAATCATAGATCCTCGGACAATTTCTCCGCTCGACGACGAAGCGATTTTTCGTTCGGTGCGAAAAACCGGCCATTGCGTTGTTGCCGATTATGATTGGAGGAACTGCGGGTTGAGCGCCGAGATCGCGGCGCGCGTTTCAGAAACATGTTACGGGAGCTTGAGATCGCCGATTCAAAGGGTCGCCTTCCCTGACACGCACTGCCCCACAACACGCCCCCTTGAGAACGTATTTTATCCGAACGCGAAGGACATTGTCCGCGCGGTCGAGAAAGCCCTAAAGCTTAAACCCATTAACCTCAAAAAAGAGAATTTTTACAGCCATGAACATAAATTTACCGGCCCGTTTTAATCTATGAATTTTTTCAGGGACAAAAAAGTTCTTGTAACCGGCGGCACCGGACTTATCGGCCGACCGCTCGTCCGAATGCTCGTCGAAGGGGGTGCGAACGTAAGAATAGTTTCTCTTGATGACCCCGAAAGAGCCCACCCGCAAGCCGAATTTTTGCGGCTCGACCTTACGAAATTCGATAATTGCCTGAAGGCGTGCGAGGGCCAGGACATTGTGTTTCATCTCGCGGGTATTAAAGGATCGCCCAAGATGGCAAAGGAAAAACCGGCGAGTTTCTTCGTGCCGACCATTCTCTTTAACACTAACATGATGGAAGCGGCGAGATTGTCCGACGCGGAGTGGTTTCTCTACACAAGCACCGTCGGCGTGTACGCTCCGGCCGAGGTGTTTCACGAGGACGACGTATGGAAAACCTTCCCTTCGGAAAATGATAAGTTCGCGGGATGGGCGAAGCGCATGGGGGAATTGCAGGCAGAGGCGTATAGAATTCAGTACGGAAAAAATAATATATCTATTATTCGGCCCGCGAACGTGTATGGGCCCTATGATAATTTTGATCCGGAAAACGCCATGGTGATCCCCTCGCTTATAAAAAGAGCCATGGACGGAGAAAATCCCCTCGTGGTATGGGGGGACGGGACGCCGATACGAGATTTCATCCACGCGGAAGACGTGGCCCGCGGAATGATGCTCACGGTTGAAAAAAAATTCTCCAAGCCGATAAATCTAGGGAGCGGAAAAGGGTGCTCCATCAAGGAAATCGTGAGTATTATCGTGGAAAATATGGAGCGTAAGCCGGAAATAGTATGGGACACTTCAAAACCCTCGGGAGACAAGAAGCGGCTCATGGACATAGAGCGCGCCCGTTCAATCGGCTTTGAACCAAACATTTCCATTGAAGAAGGGATACGGGGAACCATGCGATGGTACGCGGAACATAAGGAGATTATCGGAAAAAGATACAACGTATTTCGAGAAAACAAATGAAACAATCCGTACTCATAACCGGGGCAAGCCGGGGTATCGGCCGCGAGCTTGCCCTCGTCTTCGCGGAAAACGGCCATGAGGTGGTTCTTCATGGTCGAAACGAAAAAAGGCTGAAAGAAGCGGAACAAGCGGTGAGGAGCGCGGGAGGGAAGTGCGCCGTGGTCGCGGGCGACGTAAGAAAAAGAGAGACAATCCGGAAAATTCGCGCCGCGGTAAAAAAATATGCTATTTCAATACTCATCGTAAACGCCGGCGTAAGCGGGGAAGGGCCCATCGAACAAATTCCGGTCCGGCAGATTGATGAGGCGCTGGAAACGAATCTTTTGGCGCCGATAAAAATAACGAAAGCGATATATTCGCTCTTTCGAAAAACAAGAAAGGGAATTATAGTGAACATAAACTCCATCGCGGGGCTTGAGGCGCAAGCGGCTCGTCCCGTGTACTCGGCGACAAAGTGGGGGCTTCGGGGATTTACCGAAGCGTTACGGGAAGAAGCAAAAAAGGATATGATACGGATAATCGGCGTGTATCCAAGCCGGGTACGGACTCGCCCCGAATTCACGTATGGCATGGAGCCCCATGAATTAGCGGAAAAAATTTATTATTGCGTTTGTAAAACGGATACAACAGATCTCATCGTGGACAATCGTCCAAAGAAACATAAGAGATATGGCTAAAAAAAAGATTTTAATTTGCGGGGCGACCGGGTTTATAGGAAGAAATATCGCCGAAGAACTGGCGGAGAGAGAAGATTTTGAAGCGTACGGCACGTATTTTGAATCCGAAGCTTTCCCGTGTCCCGGAATAAAATTCATACAGGCAGACCTGAGAAAACAGGAAGACGTGAAACGGGTGGTTCATGGAATGGACATCATCATTCAGGCCGCGGCAACAACCTCAGGATCCAAGGACATCATAAACGCCCCCTATCTCCACGTGACGGATAACGCCGTCATGAACTCGCTTCTCTTTCGGGCCGCCCACGAACATGGCGTATCCCACGTGGTATTTTTTAGCTGTAGTGTGATGTATCAGCCGTCCGACACGCCCGTAAAAGAAGAGGATTTTGACCCCGGCAAGGAAATATATAAAAGCTATTTCGGCGTGGGATGGACAAAGGTGTATCTTGAAAAGATGTGCGAATTTTATTCGCGGCTGGGAAAAACAAAATACACCGTGATCCGCCATTCGAACATCTACGGTCCTTATGATAAATATGATCTGGAAAAATCCCACGTGTTCGGAGCAACGGTAACAAAAGTAATGACAGCGAAAGATGGAAAGGTGGTGGTGTGGGGAGAGGGCAGTGAGGCGCGGGATCTGCTCCATGTGTCCGACCTCGTTCATTTCGTGGAACAGGCAATTGAAAAGCAGGAGGGCGCGTTCAAGCTCTATAACGCGGGCTACGGAAAAGCTGTCGCGGTTCGGGACCTTGTCCAAAAAATTATCGCTCATTCCGGACGGGATTTGCGCATTGAATACGACGCGTCGAAACCGACAATCAAAACAAAGCTCTCCCTTGACTCTTCAAAAGCAAAACAAGAACTCGGATGGGAGCCCCGCGTTTCTCTTGAAGAAGGCATACAAAAAACGTTAGAGTGGTATAAAAAGAATATCCATGAGTAAGAAACCAATAATTGACCTGAAAAAGGCGGAAGCCATAGAGGGCGAGCTCCTTCGGACATATGGCGGCCTTATAGATGAAGTGCGGCGGGACCATGTAATAAAAAGAAAGGATGGCGGCGGGCATCATGATCTGTTTCACACGGTGCGGGTCGCCCGCACGGCTCTTTGTATCGCGCTGAACGAAGATGTCGCGCGCCTCGCCTGGATCGCGGGAATGCTTCACAACACAGACCGCCTCTTTGGAAAAAAAGAAACACCGAAAAAACTGCGCGCGCGCCTGAAACGCGTCCGGTTGAACAATAAAGAAAAAACGGCCATTATAAAAGCGGTCCTCACGCACGACCAGCCGAACGATCCTAAAGACGACGAGGTGGCGACAACCTTAAAAGACGCAGACAGAATCGCGGACGCCGGGGCAATGCACCTTATTCGAGGGTCCCAATGGTTCTCAGGGCTTCAGGTCTGCCTTTTGGAGGGTCCGGGGAGGTATAGCGGGGCAACATTTCCAAAGGCAAGGGCGGTAACGGACATTATCCACTGGTTTTTTGAGTGGGAGAGCGACCCGAGGTTTTGTCTTCGCCTCCCCAAGGCAAGACAGATAGGAAAAAGGGGATTCGATTTTTTGCGAAGCGCTCTCAAAAATATAGAGGAACAACAACGGGCCATCGGAATGTACCCCCTGCCAAAGGCAGTGAAAAAAATCATAGGAGATTATACGAATTAATTTTTTCGCATATGGTCATTACGCGCACGCCGTTCCGCGTATCGTTTTTCGGGGGCGGGACTGATTATCCCGTCTGGTACGAAAAAAACGGAGGAGCGGTTCTTTCAACAACAATTGATAAATACTGCTGGGTAAGCGCGAGGCATCTGCCACCGTTTTTTGAGCACAAATCAAGAATCGCCTATTCAAAGATAGAACTTGTAAAACAAAGAGAAGAAATCGAGCATCCGGTGGTGCGAGAAACGCTCGGGCTTTTGGGCGTGGAAGGGGGGGTTGAGATCCATAATTTCAACGATTTGCCCGCGCGTTCCGGCATGGGTTCGAGCTCATCATTCACAGTCGGACTTCTTCATGCTCTCCATGTATTAAAAGGAAAGAATCCAGAAAAAGAAAAACTCGCCCAAAACGCGATCCATGTGGAACAAAACCTTCTGAAAGAAAACGTTGGATGTCAGGACCAGGTAGCCGCGGCCTTTGGCGGCTTTAATAAAATTACGTTCGGAGGAAAGGAACACATGCGCGTTGAACCAATCGCGCTGGAGGAAGAAAAGTTAAACGCGTTTCAAGATCGCCTCATGCTCTTCTTTACCGGATTATCGAGAAACTCCTCGGAAATAGCGGCCCACCAAGTAAAAAATATTCCGAAGAAAACAAGAGAACTGCGCCGTATGAGAGAAATGGTTGACGAATCCATAGCCATGCTACGGGGAAATGACTTTGATGGATTTGGGCGCCTGCTTCATGAGGCATGGAATATCAAGCGAGACCTTTCTTCCGAAATAACAAATTCCTTCATAGATGGCATCTACAAGGCGGGCAGGGAAGCGGGCGCTCTTGGCGGTAAGCTTTTAGGCGCCGGAGGCGGAGGATTTATCTTGTTTTACGTTCCTCTTGAGCGCAAGGAGAACGTAAAGACAAAGTTGCGTGATTTTCTTCACATACCCTTCCGGTTTGAAAACAAGGGAAGTGAAGTGATATATAAACAAACATGAAGGCAATCATCCAAGCCGGAGGAGAAGGAACACGCCTTCGGCCCATCACATACGAAATTCCAAAGCCCCTGATTCCGGTAAAAAAACGTGCAATCGTGGGTCATCTTGTGGACTTACTCCAAAGGCACGGAATAAAAGATATAGCAATTATCGTATCGGAAAAACATAAAGAGGATTTTAAAAAATGGTTGAGAAGTGAACCAAGGAAGGCGCGGAAGCGCGTATCAATTATCGTAGAGCAGAAACCATCCGGCACGTTTGGCTTGGTGCGGAATCTTAAAAAGTGGATAGGAAAGGAATCTTTCGCAATCGTGAATGGAGACACGCTTCTTGATATAGATGTAAAAAAACTCGTCGAGTTTCATGCGGGGCACGGAAAAACAGGAACTCTCGGGCTTGCCCGGGTGCCCGATCCGAAAGGGTACGGAGTCGTTCTCCTGGACGGGGAAAGGGTGCTGAAATTTGCCTATAATCCGGAGAATCCGGTATCGGACCTCATCTCCTCCGGATTTCACATTTTTACCCCGGACGCGTTCCGGCACGATACCGGGGAAGAGGTCATGATGATAGATGACGACCTCCTACCGCGCCTCATCAAAGAGGGAAGCCTCATGGGAACCCATATCGAGGGGACGCGATGCTATGATTGCGGAACGCTCGAAAGGTGGGAGAAGGCGATAAAAGAATGGTGACTCAAAAAATTTAGAATATGAACATTTTAGTAACAGGCGGTCTTGGCTCCATAGGGCACATACTCTGCAAGCGGCTCCTCGCGGAGGGCCATGGGGTGATCATTGTGGATGACTGCTCCGTGGGAAGAAAAGAATTTTTGGAAAAACTTCCGAGCGCGAAGTTCTACGAGTGCAGTGTCGCAAACTTTGGGGCTCTCGAAAAAGCGTTTCTGGAAAACCGAATAGACGGAGTCGTCCATCTCGCGGCAAAGCACCACATTCCGTACTGCAAGGAGCATCCAAAAGAAACAACAGAAATAAACGTGGGAGGAACATTGAACGCGCTTCTCCTCATGCGGCGATACAAAGTGCCCCACATCGTATTCGCCTCGACTTCCTCGGTGTATAAGCCCGAAACGCGCGCCTACACGGAAGATGATGTGATCGGGCCAGTGAATCTGTACGGGGCTTCAAAGCTTTTATGCGAAGAAGCGGTGCGCTGGTATGGGCAAGAACTTGGTTTCACGTACACGATCTTGAGATTTTTCAACGTCTACGGGACGGATGATCTGGTGCCCCACGTGATACCGGAAATCGTGGAGCAGGCGCGGAAATCCGACGTCATACGGGTGGGGAACCTCGATTCCAAAAGAGATTTTATACGAGTAGAGGACATTGTGGAGGCAATCCTCCTCTCCCTCACAAAAAAAGAAGCGGAAAACAACGTGTATAATCTTGGCGCCGGAAGAGCGCTCTCCATACGAGAGGTCGTCGAGGCCATCCGCGAAGCGTCTGGAAAAGATCTGAAAATCGAGGTCGTCGAATCAAAGAAAAGGCCGGTTGACCCCCCGGTACTCCTTGCCGACAATTCGAAAATTAAAAAAGAACTCGGCTGGGAACCGAGAAAAGAGTTTGACCTGAAGGAAGTGTATGAGAAGACAAAATTTTGGCCGGTCTATGAAGTATGAAAATATTGTATATAGCGGCTGATACCAATGCCTTGGGCGGAATTCAGCAGTATAACCGAAAACTCATCGAGCATCTCCGCGCGAGAGGGGACAAGGTTCTGCTTGTGGAACTAAAAAACGGAAACCCCATCGCGAAATTGGAATTTATCGGCAGGTGCCTAAGGAAGACAATTTCATGGAAGCCGAACCTCGTAGTATGCGCGCACGTAAACTACGCGCCCATCGGGCTCTTCCTGAAAAAATTCCTCGGGCGCCGGTATATCGTCTGCACTCATGGCATCGAAGTGTGGAACGTAAAAGGCTGGGCGCGGCGAAAGGCTCTTCGGGAAGCCCAGATTATTACAACCGTTGCCGAATACACGCGGGATAAAATTATCCGTCAGCTTCCCGAGACAAAAGACCGGATATATTTTCTCTACAATCCGATTGATGGCGAGAGATTCAGGCCAAAAGCAAAATCACCGGCTTTTGTGGCGCGATATGGGGTTCAAAACAAAAAAGTCATATTGACGGTCGCGCGGCTCTGGGCAAAAGAAGGATACAAGGGGTACGATCGCGTGATAGAGGCAATGCCAAAGGTATTGGAAGCCGTGCCGAACGCCGTGTATCTCTTGGGGGGAAAGGGGGATGACGCGCCGCGAATTCGAAGCCTCATTGAAACGCTTGGACTGCGAAAAAAGGTTATAATGGCCGGCTATGTGCCGGAAGAGGAAATAGTTGATCACTACAACCTCGCGGACGTGTTCGTGATGCCCTCAAAAGCCGAGGGCGCTCCCGCGGTATATGTCGAGGCGCTTGCCTGCGGAGTGCCCGTCATTGCCGGAAACAAGGATGGATCGGGAACTCCTCTTCAAAACGGGGAAGTGGGGCTTCTCATCAATCCCGATAGTGTGGATGAAATCGCTTCGGCAATTATTCGCGTATTAAAAGGTGAGGTGGATAAGCGTCTTCTTGACAAAGAATTTCTGAGAAAAAAAACCTTGGAGCGATTCGGTCTAGACCGCTTCCCGGAAAAAATCGAGGGGATGATACAGAAATTTTTGACAGAGAAAAATCCATGATATAATGTATAAATTGTTGATAGTATCTAAAGAGCATGAAACCTAAAGTATTAATCAAAAAAATTCTTAACTGGGGCAGTCCGGATAAGTACGTGCGAAAGTTGCACGAGAAAAAGGCCTATCTAGATGCCTACGCCGCCCACACCGACACCCGCGTCGCGGAGGGGGACTACCAAAAAGCCATCGGAGGATCGTGGGAAGAGATGGGAAAGTTGCAGTTCGAATTTCTCATGAAAAAGGGTCTGGAGCCCGGACATAGAATGTTTGATATCGGATGCGGCACGCTTCGGGGAGGAAGGCATTTCATCGCCTATCTGGATCAGGGAAATTACACGGGTTTCGATATCTCCGAAGAGGCGATTGAGCGGGGAAAACGTCTCGTGGAAGAAGAGGGTCTCGCGGGGAAAAAACCAAATCTTTTTGTAAGCAAGGAGAAAAATTTAAAGTTCAAGGAATTGGAAGGAAAAAAATTTGACTTCATTCTCGCGCAGTCCGTACTGACCCACCTCCCCCCGGAACCGATTGAAGAGTGCTTCGAGAACATCGGCAAAATTATGAAAGAAGGATCCGTCTTTTACTTCACGTATTTCGAAGGGGGGAGATACAGACACTTCTCCATAGAGGACTTTGAGTATCCATTTTCCCATTTCGAATCGCTGGCGGAAGATTACGGCTTCCTCGTGAAAGATTGTTCGGAAGAATACCCCCACCCAATAGGGCAGAAGATGATGGAGGTGAAGAAAAAAACAGCATGAAAAAATTTATTCAAAGAATCGCCCTTCGATTTTCAATACTGGCCTCGCTTTTTACCTTTTTGTGGGAAAATAAGATGTGGTGGATGATCCCGATGACCATGGTGCTCGCCGTCTTTTTTCTCGTCATGATATTCGCGCAGAGTTCTCCGCTCGGGCCATTTATCTATACGTTGTTTTAACTGATGAGAATATATCTAGGGAAAGCGAAAAAATTGTGGATGGAGTTCGCCTTCGCGGTAGGGGAGATCGTATCCTCTCTCTTCCTCATCGCCTTTTACTACTCTTTTTTCGCTCTCTTCGCCCTGCCGTATCGGCTGCTCCAGAGGGGGGGGAAGCCGCAAGCCGGCCCCAGTTGGGTAATGAAACAAAAATCCGTGCGCATGAAGGATTTGGAACGGGAGTTTTAAGATTTTTCGAGAAACACGCACACGCTGTCTTCTCCGAACCTTGTAACTTCCCGATAACCGAGCTCTTCAAGTTCCGAGAGAAGGCCCATGGTTTCTCCGCGGACCTCGACGACGACGCCTGGCCCGTAGTCCTGAAGCGTGTGCCGCGCTCCGCATATCACGCGGGCCTCATTTCCGTCAACGTCAATTTTGATGAAATCAGGCACAAGGCCGGTTTCCTCTATGAAGGCGTCAAGGTTGTCGCCCGTGGGGTAAACCGTGATGGGGAGGCCCTGCCTCTTTTTTGTTTTTGTGATAACGCTCGCGACCGCCGCGTTCGTTTCAAAAGCCGCCACACGCATCCCCCAGGAAACCGCGACATAGCTCCAGTAGCCGATGTGCGCGCCCACGTCAAAAAAGACTCCGTTGTCGCGGTGAATCATTTTTTCGCGGTACCGACGAGATCCTCTTCGTAGAAGAGGCGGTTTCGGGTAAGGCGCCCGCCTCCGACGCTAAGTCCGTACACGTGAGGGTTATGAATCGGAATTTTTATATCCGTATCGGCGACGAAGACATATCGGCGAAATGGATACGCGATGAAGGAGCGGACGGTAAGTTTCACGACGTGATACAGCCGGGTCGTTTCAGGATATGTTTTCGCGAGGAAATTTTTAATTGCCCGAATCATGATCGCCGCATTCTATAATGTTCGCTTTTTGAATTTCCGAGGCTATGAAGGCGTGCCCTCCGGCGTTGTAGTGGCCCTCTATGGGCTGCCAAAAATCGCTCGTCTTCCTGTACGCCCCTCTCATGGAAGGAAGAAGGTCAAAAAAGCGGATATCATTTTTTTTCATAAACTCCTGGAGGCGGGTAACGTAGAGCGGCACCTTATTAAAATAAAAAGATCGTTCGGGAAGGAAGACAAACGAGATCGGAACGTCTTTTTCTTTGGCGATGGAAACAATGGTTTCGATAAGCTCTTCAACCGGCGGCCCGATTTCGAGATACTCCTTTTCTTCCGCCTTTGTCGTGTCCTTCGCCTCGAGGACGGCGTGTTTTATGGCAGGCGCGACCGTCTGCCGGAGAAACATGTAGGACTGAGAGTAGCCAAGGAGATTTTTTATTTTTCCAAGCAAAGAATTCCTCCCGCGCCGATACCGTTCGTGGCCGCGTAAAAACTGACTGAGTTCCGGATCAATTTTTTGCGGCAAGCTCGGCATCTCATACCAGTCATTGCCCGGCATGTTGAGGGCAACGATCACTTGCTTGGGGTTCCTCAGGGCGTCCCCTGCAAGAATTTCACGAAGATA
>JAUYPG010000003.1 GCA_030695805.1 Nanobdellota archaeon | reverse complement strand
TTTAAATATTTAAATATTGAAATATGGGGAAATGTATGTACAGGGCCTACGCGGCCGTAACGCTCGACGGAAAAATCGCGAAGCATGCGCGGCACTTTTCGGACTGGACAAGCAGGGAGGACAAGGAGATATTTCGAAAAGAACTTGCAAAGGCGGACGTAATTATCGTAGGAATGAATACTTATAAAACCGCGAAGAAGCCGCTTTCAGGGCGCAACTGCATCGTGCTGACGCGCCAGGTAAAAAACACGAAATGTGAGAAACCAAACATTTGTTTCTGCAATCCGAAAGGAAAACATCCGAAAGATATTATTAAAGAAAAGGGCTACAAACATATCGCGGTAATCGGGGGAGCGAAAATATACGACTGGGCCCTGAAAGAAGGGATGATGGACGAACTTCATCTGACGATTGAGCCCGTCGTCTTCGGAAAAGGAATTTCGCTTTTTTCGGAACCCACCGGAGAAAAAATCTTTGAACTTCGAAGCGTGAAAAAATTGAACAAAAAGGGGTCTCTTTACGCCGTGTATCGGGTGAAGTAGGATAGGAAAATCATGAAGAGGGTGTTGCGTCTGCTTCTTTTGGGAGGAATGTTGGGAGCGTTCGTGTTCGGAACGCGGTTTTTGATTATCGGAAACACATTTGAGGTGCGAAGCGAAAAAGGAGATGAAGGCGCGGCGGAAAAAAACGATCGTACCGAAAAAATTGTGAAACGTATTCCGAAAGAAACGCCGCGGCAATTGCCGCTCGAGAATCCACCGAAGATTATCCGCGCCATATATCTCACGGCATGGTCCGCGGGAAATCCCGCGACAATAGACAATGTAATAGTCCGCGTAAAGGACTCGGAGATAAACGCGGTGGTCATAGATATAAAAGACCACACCGGAGTCCTCTCCTATAGAGCGGATATTGAAGAGGTGAATAGAATGAACGCGTGGGAAAGTCGGATCAAAGACGTAAACGGTGTGATTAAAAAGCTCCATGACGCGGGAATATACGTGATCGCGCGGATCACGGTGTTTCAGGACCCGATGTTAACCGTGTGGCGCCCGGATCTCGCGATTCATGATACAAGAAAAATCTCGTCCTCCACGCCCATTTCTTCAAGTACGATTTGGCTTGATAACCACAAAGCGGGCTGGCTTGACCCCGCGGCCCGCCCGGCGTGGGAATATGTTGCCGCAATCGCGAAGGACGCGTCGAGCCGCGGCTTTGATGAGCTGAATTTCGACTATATCCGTTTTCCCTCGGACGCGGGGCTTCAATACACCCACTTTCTTTCGTGGGATGAGAATACGCGGCGCGAAACCGCGATCCGAAACTTTTTCAGTTATCTTCGGCAGGAGCTTCCGAATGTCGTGATCTCCGCGGATGTATTCGGGCAGACCACGGTAACCTACACGAGCGACATGGGGATAGGGCAGGTGCTCGAGGATGCCTACGACTATTTCGACGTTACCTCTCCCATGCTCTATCCCTCGCATTACGTCAAAAATTTTCTGGGCCTGGATAACGCGGCGGCGCGCCCCTACGAAGTTGTGAAATTTTCCATGGAGCACGCGCTGAAGCGTCTGCGGAACACGGCGACCTCGACGCGAGAGCGCGCGAAGATACGGCCATGGCTTCAGGATTTTGATCTGGGAGGCGTGCCCTACACGCCGGAGATGGTGCGGGCCCAGATCGAGGCGACGAAAGACGCGATGGGCGCGAGCTATGCCGGATACTATCTTTGGGACCCTTCGAATACATACACCTGGTCCGCGTTGAAACGCGAGAGCTTGCAATGAGCGTATTAAAAAAGAAGGAAAAATAAGGTAAAATAAACTCATTCCTAATGTCTAACAACTTAATCGAACTCGCGAAGCTCGTCCGTTATTATATTCTTCTCGGGACCAAAGAAGCCGGCTCCGGCCACCCCACATCCTCCGCGTCCGCGGTGGAGCTTATGGCCTGCCTTTGCTTCGGAGGGTATTTTAGGGCGGACTTGGAAGATCCGGAAAACCCGAATAATGACCGCCTGATATTTTCCAAGGGCCACGCCGCCCCGCTCCTCTACGCGCTCTACGCGGCGGCCGGGAAGGTGAGCGAGGAAGAGATAAAAACGCTCCGAAAATTCGGCAGTCGTCTGGAGGGCCATCCCACGCTTGAATTCCCATACACCGAAGCGCCGACGGGCTCGCTCGGTCAGGGCCTCTCAATCGGAGTTGGGATGGCCATAAATGGAAAGCATCTCGACAATCTTCCGTATAAAACGTATGTGCTCTTGGGCGACTCCGAGATGGCAGAGGGGTCTGTATGGGAGGCCATGGAAGTTGCCGCGCATTATAAACTGGATAACCTCGTCGCGATTCTTGATGTGAATCGTTTGGGGCAAAGAGGCGAGACCATGCACGGGCATGACGTTCGGGCGTACGGCAAAAAAGCAGAGGCCTTTGGCTGGCACGCGGTCACGCTCCCAGACGGCCATAATATCGGGGAAATTCAAAAAGCATATAACGAGGCAGGGAACATAAAAGAAAAGCCGGTCATCATAATCGCGAAAACGCAAAAAGGGAAGGGATTTCCCGGAATAGAGAACGCGGATGGATGGCACGGCAGGGCGCTGAAAGGAGAGGACTATGAAAAAGCAATTGCCGCGCTGGGGGAGGTGCGGAAAGATATCCGGGGAGAAATACTCGCGCCAGAGAAAAGAGTTCCCGCGCCCTACGCTCCCGAAGGAGGAGAAAGAGCGGTCTATAAAGAGCCCGCGGCAACGCGCAAGGCCTACGGCAACGCGCTCGTCCGGATTCATAAAAAACATCCGGAAATTGTCGTGTTGGATGCCGAGACCTCAAACTCGACCTTTGCGGAAATGTTCAAAAAAAAGTACCCGGACCGATTTTTTGAAATGTATATCGCGGAACAAAATATGGTGGGAGCGGCGCTTGGCCTTGCGAGAAGAGGGAAACTGCCGTGCGTCTCGACCTTTGCCGCGTTTTTCACCAGGGCTTTTGATCAGATTCGGATGTGCGGATATTCGGACGCGCATATTATCTTTGCGGGGTCGCACGCGGGCGTCTCAATCGGAGAAGACGGCGCCTCCCAGATGGGCCTGGAAGATATCGCCATGTTCCGCGCGGTCGAGGGAAGCGTGGTGCTCTATCCCTCGGACGCGGTTGCAACAGAGGCGCTCGTGGGGGAAGCCGCTCGTCACAAGGGCATCGTCTATATCCGCACGACTCGCAAAGATACGCCAATTTTGTATAATGAAAGCGATGAGTTCCATATCGGAGGAAGTAAGGTCATCCGGGAGACGAAGAATGATGTGGCGACAATAATAGGCGCGGGGATAACGCTCTATGAGGCCCTGGATGCCGAGGAGGAATTAAAGAAACAAGGAATAGCGGTCAGAGTGATAGATCTTTATAGCGTGAAGCCGATTGACACAGAGACCCTGCAAAAGGCGGCACGCGAGACAAAGCGTTTCGTCATAGTCGAAGATCATGTTCCAGAGGGGGGGATGGGCGAGGCGGTCCGCTCCGCGCTTGAAGGGGAAGATGTCCGCATATGCTCTCTTGCCATCCGAAAGCGTCCGAAGAGCGGAACTCCCGAGGAACTGTTGAGGTATGAAGAAATATCAAAAGAGGCGATTATAAAAAAAATAAAAGAAATCATCTAATATGGCTAGAACACAAAAAGAAGGGAACGGCAAAAACGGAACAAATGGAATTCTTCCAAAGCGCATACAGGAGGCGCTTGGCATCCATTCACACGAGATAGAATCGTGGAGGATATTCAAGATACTCTCCGAATTTGTCCAAGGGTTTGAGTTTATTCGAAAATACAAGAAGGCGGTAACCTTCTTCGGGTCCGCGAGGAGCAGTTTCGACGCCAGCGTGTATAAAGAAGCGGCTGAGCTCGCGGCGCGCCTCGCGAAGGACGGGTACGCGGTCATGACGGGCGGCGGCTCCGGCGTCATGGAGGCCGCGAATAAGGGAGCGTATGAGGCGGGCGGGGACTCCGTGGGAATAAACATCCAGCTCCCGAAAGAACAGCGCACGAACAAATATGTGACGGATTCAGAGGCGTTTCACTACTTCTTTACGCGCAAGGTAATGCTCTCCTTCGCGTCTGACTTGTACATCTTTTTTCCCGGAGGGTTCGGAACTCTTGATGAATTTTTTGAGATGATAACGCTTGTACAGACGAAAAAAATTCCCCAAATTCCTATTATTTTGGTAAACAAAGAGTTCTGGACGCCGCTTTTGAAATACATCGAGGAGGTGGTGTACAAAAAAAATAAGGCGATAGACAAGGGAGACATGTATATCTATTATCTGGTGGATAACGCGGACGAAGCGTATCAAGTAATTAAGAAGCTCACGAAGTAAACGAGGAAGTCCGACATCCGCTGGAAGTCGGACTTCCTAAAAAGCGCATGTCGATGAAAACCGCCATAGAGAATTTCGCGGAGCAGTTCTTATTCAAGCCAGAAATTGAGAACGCCGATTCCTTTGCGTCTTCACGCAAATTCGTCGTGGTTGGCATGGGCGGCTCCCACCTCGCGGCAGGGCTTTTGAGGGTATGGAACCCCTATCTTGATATCATAATCCACCGCGACTACGGCCTCCCCGCGCGTTCGGATGAGGAGTTGAAAGAGCGGCTTATCATATTAAGTTCTTATTCGGGAAACACCGAAGAGGTGTTGGACGCTTTCGAACAGGCGGAAGAGAAGGGGTTGTCGTGCGCCGTCATCACGACCGGCGGCAAGCTCTTGGGTCTCGCGAAAAAGAAAAAAATTCCATACGTTGTGCTCCCCGAGACCGGCATCCAGCCCCGATCCGCGCTTGGCTTCAGTTTCAAAGCGTTCTTAAAACTGATGGGCGAGGAAGAGGCCCTGCAAGAGGCGGGAGAGCTCGCGAAAACCCTTCATCCTAAAACATTTGAAGGAACCGGAAAGAAATTGGCGGAAGAATTAAAAAATAAAATTCCAGTCATCTACTCCTCGACAAGAAACGAACCAGTCGCGTATATCTGGAAAATCAAGTTCAACGAAACCGGCAAAATTCCGGCCTTCTGCAACGCAATACCGGAATTGAATCACAACGAAATGACCGGGTTCGACGTGAAGGACTCGTCAAAACATCTTTCAAAACAATTCGCGTTTATGTTATTGCGGGACAAAAGCGACCACCCGCGAATTGGGAAGCGAATGGACGCACTGGAGGAGCTTTATAAAGAGAGGGGACTTCCGGCGCGTACGATAGAATTGAAAGGGAGTTCCACTTTCGAAAAAATTTTTTCCTCCCTCCTCCTCGCGGATTGGACCGCGCTCTATACCGCCGAACTCTACGGCCTGGAGTCGGAAGGAGTTCCCATGGTAGAGGAGTTCAAGGAACTTATGAAAAAATAGCAAGGCCCCTCGTTGTTCGCAAGGGGCCGCTACGAGGTGGCATTACCTGCCACCATTCTTGAGGGACTCTCGGGTGCGGCGAAAGTTCTTTCGCGCACGTTGCCCGCGCCGAAGAAAAAGCGCCCCAAGAATTAACGCGAAAAAGAGAAACAGGGGGTACACAACCCCGGGGTCAAAAGAAACGGACATGATTTTTCCCTCCAGAGAGCCCCTACGTTGTTCTCACCGGTACTAATCACACGTTACTCTTGCAGAAAATCATCGTCAATAGAACGAACTCGCAACTTTTCCACAGGTAAGTTGACACGAAATAAAAGTCGTATATAATTACGCTACAATTTCATAGTTATCAAGAGCGCGGGGAGGGAACCGACCCAACGATCCGCACAGCAACCGCCCCGAGGTGACTCGAGGGGAAAGGTGCTCCTTCGGACCCCACAAGGGAAAGATAATCAGTCGAATCTTCCTTTGCGGGAAGTATATTTATTTTAAAGACCAATACGAATAACACGAACTCCATCACGAACAACGCGAACGTTATTGCGTTTTCGTGTTGTTCGCGTTCTATTCGCGTCATTCGTGTTGGAAAGGAAGCATAATGGTACACGTCCCAAAAATATACACAGTCGAATCAGTTACCTCCGGCCACCCGGATAAGGTCTGCGACCAGATATCGGACGCGATTTTGGACGCGGCCCTCGCCGTAGATCCAAAAAGTCGCGTTGCCGCGGAAACTATGGGCTCCCACGGACTTCTCGTATTGGGAGGAGAAATTACCACGGAAGCGAAGCTCGATTATGAAAACATAGCCCGCGAACTCTACAAGGAGATCGGGTACGAAGACGATATAAAAATCATAACTCAGATCGTAACGCAGTCGCCGGACATTGCGATGGGTGTGGACACCGGCGGCGCCGGAGATCAGGGGATTATGTACGGCTATGCCACGGACGAGACCGAGGAGTGTCTGCCGAAAGGCATCGTCCTCGTTCATAATCTTACAAAGGGCCTGGAGAATCTCCGAAAAAGCGGAGTTCTTCCGTGGCTCCTGCCGGACGGCAAAGCACAGATTACAATTGAAAATGATAAGGCGCGTATCGTGCTCGTAAGCTGTCAGCACAAAGAAAGCATTACACAGGAAGAAATCAGAAAAGAACTCATAGAAAAACTAATAAAGCCCGTGATAGGCGACATTGAAGGAGTGGAGATTTTCGTGAATCCCACAGGCAAGTTCGTACAGGGCGGATTTGAGGCCGACGCAGGGCTAACCGGAAGGAAGATTATGGTGGATTCTTACGGAGGCCTTATCCCGCATGGAGGCGGAGCGTTTTCAGGGAAGGACCCCACAAAGGTGGACCGCTCCGCGGCTTATATGTGCCGATACGCCGCAAAGCAGATGGTGAGAGAGGGGCTTGCGAAAAAATGTCTGGTTTCCGTGGCCTACGCCATAGGACACGTGGATCCTCTTATGGTGGAGGCAATAAACGAAGAAGGAGAGAGCATGACCGAAGAAATAAAAAAGCGTTTCGACTTCCGCCCGCGCGCGATTATTGAACGCCTAAATCTGCGGCGTCCCATCTACAAGCAAACCGCGGTCTACGGCCACTTTGGCAAGCCCGGCCTCCCGTGGGAGGAAATGTAAAATCAGGCCATTCGGCTCTGAGAGCCTCAGGCTCGAAGAGATATCCGATATCCTGAATATTGAAAATGAAAAACGTCATAACGCACAAAAAAATAACGACGAGCATAATGATGGATATGATGATGCAACATTCCGACAAGAATCGGGGGTTTTGAAGTACAAAAACAAAAAACAGCCCCGACTCTTGTCGGGGCTGTTTTTTGTTTTTGGTTCTTTGAAAAAAGATGGGGTGTGGCACGGTGCCTACTTCATGGAGAATCCATGGGGAAGCAGGCGCCGCAACCGCACCTTATCAATAAGGAGTGAAGGGAATGAGGATCGAAGAGCTTCTTCCCGAAGATCTCCGCGAGGGGATCGAGGGAGAAATCGAAATTCCGGAGTGGGCATTCATGCCAGACGCATGGACATGGACTTTCGCCCGAGGGTTGAAACAAGCACAACTCACCACCGAAACCGTTTGGGAAATCGGCGTTGGAACGGGGATCGTACAGATCCTCCTTCGTCGCTGGTTTCCGGGTGCGACACGCATCTTCTCGGACTACGATGCGCGTTGTACAAAACTCGCGATGAAAAACCTCACCACGAGCGCGCCACTCGAGGATTTTCTTAAGGGAAGGGATTTCCCCTTGTTTGGAAGGTGGAATCTGGTAAAAAGCGGACGTAATACACCCCCGAAGGCCGACATCGTCATCGGTTGCATCCCTCAGGTTCCGTGCCCCAAGAATGTGGTATTGGGCGAGGGGGACACCCTTGCCCACTACTACAATGCCGAGGAGCATCCTGGGCATAACCACTCTTTGGGCCTGGGTCTTGTCGAGGATCTCCTCCGACAGGCCCAGGGAGTGGCGCTTCCGAAAAACGGCCGTGTCATCCTGAACCTCGGTGGACGACCCGGAATCAAGCGCCTCACGAATCTCTTCGTGGTGTGCGGGTACGAGCCGCGCGTCATCCACAAGGAGATAGTCCGTCAGCACGCACAGACGGACCTCCGGCCCCTCGCTGAAATGGAGATGTCTGGGGAGCATCGGTTCGAGTTCTTTCTTTCTCCCGAGGGGAAGGGGTGCATTGGCGCCATGGAAGCCGCGCATCGCCTTTCCCTAAGGGAGAGTGTGTATCATTACATCTACGTCATCGAGGGTCGTCTCGCATGACATAGAGCATCGAGGCGGCGGACTTGCTTCCGCCGCCCCACCTTCAATTTTCAACCAATAACATTAAACTAAAAAATATGATATTCAGCAAAAATAAAATCACATTTTTGTCCGGTGCCATGGGCACGGAAATACAGCGTCGCGGATGCCTCACCACCCTTCCGCTCTGGTCGGCAAAAGTGCTGTTCGAGAAGCCGGAGTTGGTAAAAGAGATCCACAAAGATTACATAAAAGCCGGAGCAGACGTGATAACCACAAACACCTTCCGCACGCAGAGGCGGACGCTTCGGAAAGTCGGACTGGAAAAAGAAACGGAAAGGATAAATAAGCTCGCCGTACAACTCGCGACAAAAGCCATTGAGGAGGCGGGCGCGGACCGAAAAATTTGGATAGCGGCCTGCACAACAACCCTTGAGGATTGTTATCGCCCGAACCTGGTGCCCGCAGAAAAAGAACTGGAAAAAGAACATAGGGAACAGGCGGAGCTGCTCGCGGGATTCGGGATTGATTTTTTCCTCATTGAAACCATGAATACGATTGCGGAGGCAGAGGTTGCCGCGTGCGCTGCCAGAAAAACCGGAAAACCATTTGCCATAAGTTTTGTGCCTGATACAAGCGGAGATATATTCGACGGAAGTTCGTGGAAAGAGGCGGTTGAAGCGCTCGCGCCACTCGGGCCGATTGCGTTTCTCGTAAATTGCGCCAGACCGGAAATTATTACGGAAAGCATAAAAAAAATAAAAGAATGCACCAATATTCCATTTGGCGGTTACGGAAACGGCGATGGAGGGCCCGCGGATAAAGAAGGGTGGGAATTCAAAAATAAGGACGATACGGAGCTTTATGTCGCAGAGGCCGCAAAATGGAAGAAACTTGGCGCAACGATAATCGGCGGGTGTTGCGGAACAAATCCGGAGTACACGAAAAGATATGTAAAAATCGAATAATTATTTCTTATCAAACCGTTCGATAAGTTGGAGTCGGCGCGTGTTCATGTCAACGGTTGTGGAAACGCGGCTGATGTGGGAAATAAGCTTCGGAACCCGGGTTTCAATGACCCCGAGAGCGAAGTCCATGAGAAACCTGGTCTTCTCTTCCGCAAGGCGGGGCTCCGGACCAGAGGCCTCGCGGTATGGCGCCGAGGTCATAAGCACGACTCCACTTTTCTCGTCAATCCTGCCTTCCTTAAGATTCGATTCGAGAATAAGGGTTGCTTTTTCAATGGCGCCCGCGAAATCGGGATCAAAGGGACCTACGATAAGCCCGGTGTTTATGAGGTGCAGCCAGTCGAATCCGCGCCCGA
Organism: Nanobdellota archaeon; assembly: GCA_030695805.1. Lineage (GTDB taxonomy): Bacteria > Patescibacteriota > Minisyncoccia > UBA6257 > GWB1-50-10 > JAUYPG01. Next base: position 16,471 of record JAUYPG010000003.1, on the reverse strand, counting down.
GCGCGAGAACCCATTCCTTGTGTTCGACATCGGCTATCGGGCGGTTTGAATCTTTTACCTCCGCAACATGGTTCACATTTCCGCAAGCAAGCGGGAGAAGATCTTTTGCTATCGCCTCCGGCATATCCGGGTAGAGTTCACGGATCAATTGTTCAAGGCGCGGTTCCGAAAAATCCTCGAGGAGTGAAAGATCCGCAATTTCTCCATGCTCGCCGTGCAGGATGAGCGCGTCCGAATCCGTTTCTATCCCGCACTGAATCGCGTAGACCGTGCCTTTGCCGAAAACCCTGTCGAATTGTTTTTTCAGGCGAGAGGTGAATGCCTTCGCGGCCTCCACATCATAATTAAAACCGCGGCATCCGCGATGAGAATTTCCTTTGGCAAAATGGTAGGTAACGATAATAAGGACATCCCGACCTCTGCCGATTGCGTAGTCCACCCACCCCTTGATGGAGAGGGCGAATCCATACCATCCGAGGTCAAAACGCCCGCCGAGATTCCTCCACGGCTGGATGATGCCGAGCGCGGTGTTCGTCATAACGGGAAGGTGCAGGCGTCCATCCATGCATTTCAAAACTCCGATTTCTGTCGGGTGTTTGGCGCGATACTGCCTCCGCGCGAGGGTCATTTCCGGGCTTACAAATTCGCTCGAGTGGGCCTCGTTTAGCCGGATAAGGTAATCTATTCCGTTTCCATTCTTGCTTTCATTCATAATTTGGAGCGTATTATACGCCGATGACAAAAGAAGGCAAGAAAATATGATACAATACCAAGAACGGCAGATGACAATAAGAATAAAAAAATCAAAGCACGCGAATTTACAGACCATCGTGCGTCATCTAGGATATAAACCTCTGGGGTTTACGGATAAGGGGGAATTGAACTGCGTTCGCCTCCTGGGAGGGGATTATCCTCGCTTCCACGCCTATATAAAGGAAGAGGGGGATGAGTTCGTGTTCAACATCCACCTTGATCAAAAGCGTCCCACGTACGGAAATGAAACCGCGCACAGCGGGGACTATGACGGCGAGGTGGTGCGAGACGAAGCGGCTTATATTCAAGAAAAAATAAAACAATTATAAAAACATGTACGATTATCTCATCGCAACGCTTATTCTCTGTGCTGTTTGGGGACTCATATTTCTCATTCGAAAAGACCTGCGCCAGCCACTCTTTTGGGGAGGGGGAGTATATGTCTTTCTCATCGTGCCAGTAACGTTTCTTGTGAAAGCGCTAGGGCAGATGTTTGAAGGCGTAAGTTGGAGATTTCCGGACTCGTGGCTCGCAAAAGAAACGCTCTGGAATCTCGGAGCAAAAACAGGAATCATGGGTATTGAGGACGTACTGCTTATGATAGTCGTGGGAGGCCTTGCGGCAACCGCGTATGAGATCTTCTCGCCTCACCGGATCCGGAACACGGAAAAACATCACCACATTCTTTCTGTTATTACATTTCTCGTGTCCTATGTCGCGATCGCATTCCTCTCTCCGTGGGACCCGGTCTGGAATTTGATCCTCTCAAGCTTTCTCGGGTGGCTCGTCATCATGATACAAAGGAGGGACCTATTTTTTGCCTCAATTGCGGGCGCCTTCACTTTTTTTACGGTGTACGTGATAGGATTCCTGCTCTATCACATGGCCACGGGAGAGGTCGCATGGAATTTAAAAAATCTGACTGTTATTGCATACCCTTTTCCCCTGAAAGAACTCCTCTACGCGCTTTCTCTTGGACTTATATGGACGCCGCTCTATGAGTACGTAACAGGAAAATCAATCACGTAATTAAAATTTTGTTATTGCCTGAGCTAGTCGAAGGCATTCAATAAACTCAGGGAATAGCATTTTCACGATGCAGTACAAAAAAATTCAAAACACATACATCGTCCGCGTAGAAAAAGGAGAAGAGGCGATCGAAAAGCTCATGGAATTATGCGAGCAGGAAGATATTAAAGTCGGTTCCATACAGGCGATTGGCGCGACAAACAAGGCAGAACTTCTCTGGTATGATTCGGATAAAAAAGAATATTCTTCAAAAGTGTTCGAGGGGGAAAGCTATGAGATTGCGTCGTTTCTGGGAAATATTTCAAGAAAAGACGGCAAGCCCTATCTGCACTGCCATAGTACGCTTAGCGACAGGGATTTTAAGACATATGCGGGGCACTGCAAATCTGCTATAGTAAGCGGCGCGTTCGAAGCAATCGTCGAGGCGAGTGGCGAGGAAGTGGGTCGCGAGTATGATGAGAGCATCGGCCTGAATCTCCTGAAATTTTAGCCGCATGGAAATAAAAATTATAAAAAAAAGCGTTACGAGATCGGAGTTGAGAGAGATGGCGCGGCAGGGCTTTGGAGATATGGTAAAAGCAGTAGTTGATACGAAACAGGGCATAATGGCCATAGGAGGCGAACTGCACGCGGATGAAGAGGTCGTATTGGTGGAAGAAGAGGGAGCCGAGAGAGAGTATGCCTGGGGGATCAATCTTTATCCGGATCCGCCAGAGGGCGGAGAGGGAGAGGGTTTTATCGAGTTTAATTCGATGATCAATATAAAACCCCACCTGGGAAATCGCTCCCGCGGCGTGGAAGACGCGGACATTAGAAAAAAAATACAAGAAGTCGTGAAGAAGCTCTTAAAGGAAGAATGAAGGCGATATACCACAAACAACTTGCCGAAGGAAGATGGTTTGAGCTCTCGCTTGCGGAGCAGATGGGGAATATCGGGAGCGAGGTATCAAGAGCAAAAAAACGGGAAGGAAAAGATAATGAAGCGTTTCAGGGCGCGGTCGAACGGGCGCTGGAATTGTTTGACCTTACATTGGAAGACCCGCGCTGGAGAGGACGACTGAGGGAAATAGCGCGAGCGCGGGAAGTGTTTTGCGACGCGGCGCTGGGAGGAAGGGAATATCACTCGTCTTTAGAGGGGCTCATGCCATACTTTGACCAGTTCGCATACGTCGCGAATTCAATAAAGCAATAGGTTTGAATTTACTGAAGTTGTAAGAAAAACTTTCAACTTTCAACTTACAACTATGCAAGGAGATACACTCGGTCCGTCATACATAATACAAATGTACAATCCTAAACACAATGTTTGGGCGGCTACGGTTATTGATAATATAAAGCGTGGTCCGGGCAAGGGCGGGATCCGCATGACGGGAACAGTCGGTGTTGAAGAAGTGAGCCGTCTCGCGCGCGCCATGACCTTAAAGTGCGCTATGGCAGACCTTCCATTTGGAGGCGCGAAATCAGGAATCACAGTAGACCCAAAAACGATTTCAAAAGAGGCGAAGCGTGAAATAGTAACATGGTTTGGAGAATCACTTCGCATGTACGCCCCCAAATATTATATTTCCGCGCCCGATATAAACATGGCGGAAGAGGAGATGAGGTGGTTTGTGGAGGGCCACGGAGACCCGAAAGCAATCACAGGAAAACCAAAGGACCTTGGGGGTCTTCCGCATGAATTGGGAAGCACAGGTTTCGGCGTGGCGCATTCCGCGCGTATGGCGCTGGACTCTAAGGGCATCTCGGTGACTGGCGCGACAATTGCCATCGAAGGGTATGGAAATGTCGGTGTTTTTGCTCATAAATTTCTTGAAGAGATGGGAGCAAACATTGTCGCGGTCTCGGATTCAAGGGGGGCTATCTATGACGCAAGCGGACTGAAGCATAGCGAACTCCTCGCGACAAAACAAAGCAAAGGAAGTGTTACGGAGCACGGAACAGGAGAAAAAATTGAAGGAAAAAAGATATTTGAACTGGACGTGGACGTCTTAATTCCCGCGGCCTTGCCTGATGTTATAAACAAATCAAACGTAGAAAATATCAAAGCAAAAATAATTGTGGAGGGCGCGAACATCTCAATTGTGTCGGAGTGCGTGGAAGAACTCCATAGGCGGGGGGTGCTTGTCATTCCGGACTTTGTGGCAAACGCCGGAGGCGTCATCTCCTCGTATGCCGAACATGTGGGGTACGACGAGAAAAAAATGTTTGAACTGGTAAAAGAAAAAATAGAAAAAAGCGTAAAAGCCATGCTGGAACGCTCCAAAAAAACAGGGGAGATTCCTCGTAGCGCGGCGGAAGCAATCGCGCTTGAAAGATTGGGATAACAGCAATTTTTGACATTTAGCTAGTTTTGTGCTTTTCTGTTCTCAGCGTAGTAGTAGCTCATTCCATGCTTTTCGCCATGATGGCAAGGGCTTCGTGGATGAACAATTTTAGGCAAGGAGGACCAGAAATGGTCGCTTTGGCTTTGCGTCGTAACCCGGGTGAGATTCTTCTCCCCGCGCAAACGAATCCCGGTGGGCTTTCTTAGTTCAACTCGGGCATCTGGGTTTCGAAGAATTTTACGGACCTGTTGTTGGCGAAACAGGTGGCGGTCCCGCAAACCGTCATTGTGTCATTCACGCTGGTTCGACAAGCAAATGACGCGGAAATCCGCGCCGCTCTGCCGGCGGAACACGTCTTTAAGGACATGAACGCGTTCAGGACCAACCTCGGAGAAATGATCCGTCGGCAAGCAGGTGGTAAGAATGGCGATCTTCTTACTAACAACGCGAACATATTCTATGTTCACGAAGAAGGCGAGATCTTCCTGATCTACGTCGTCTGGTTCTCCAAAAAGTGGCACGTGGCCGTACGACGTCCCAACGAAAACCTCTGCAACAAAGGGGAGCGCATCTTCTCCCCCAGCAGCTCCAGCAAGTAGTCCCTAAGGACGCGAAACTCCCCAGCCCAGTACGGAAAGGCGTCCGCGAAAGCCGACGCCTTTTCAATTTTTAATTGGATTAGGACTGATTTCAAAAAATATCATTTTAGATGCGGCCGCATCTAAAATGATATTTTTGGAAAAATTTGATTGTGAAAAAGAGGCGGGGAAAGGTATAATGTAAACATGGAAAAATCACAAACAACTCCTGGCGACCTGTCCCGAGCCGCGCCGAGGGACTTCTTTCTCCACCTCCTCCATATCGTGACGCTCTATGGAAGCGCAATAGCCCTTCTTTCAATCCTGTGGCAACTCATTAACATAAGGTTTCCGGACCCGACGCAGGACGCGTATCGCTATTTCGCGATAAACGGAACGATTCGCTGGGGCGTCGCCTTTCTTGTCATCATGTTTCCCGTGCTTCTCGGAACCGGAAGATTTTTGGAAAACGTTTATAAAAAAGAACCGGAAAAAAAGGAACTGAAGATTAGAAAGTGGCTCGTGTACCTAACTCTTTTTATTACCGCGCTTATTATTATCGGCGACCTCATTCGTCTTATTTTTGAATTTTTGCAGGGAGAGCTCACGTTGCGGTTCATTCTAAAATTTGGTTCCGTGCTCGCGGTCGCGGCCGCGATCTTCTGGTACTACCTGCAGGGAATGAGGGAGCGTGAGTGGAAGACGTTCGGCTGGAACATGAAGCGTATCTTTGTGTGGAAAGTAGTCATTATTATATTTGCTGTCGTCATCGGGGGAGTGCTCGCCGTGGACTCGCCAAAAGAAGAGCAGATGTACCGCCGAGATGAACGGAGAGTACAGGACGCGCAAACCCTCCAAAATTACACTCTGGAATACTGGAAAAAAGAAAAGACACTGCCGGAAAACGTGGACGTGCTGGATATTCAGGCGAAAGAAGAAGAGTTTGACCCAAGAAAAGATCCGAAAACAAAAGAAACGTACGGATATGAAGTTCGGGGAGAAAACACGTTCGCGCTCTGCGTGGTATTTGAAAAAGAAACAAGGGGGAAGGGAGGGTACCCGAGCCCCGAACGTCCGATGCGCGTTCCTGTGGACTTTGAAAAACCTGAACCCGAATACTACATTGAAAACTCCGATTGGACGCACGAAGCAGGGAAGACGTGTTTTGAACGAAAGATAGTAGAAAAAAAGAACTTGTAGTTTTTGCTTATGTACATTTATTATGCGATCGCATAATAAATGTACATAAGAATGAAATAGAGAATAGCAAAAAAACGGAATATGTTTTTCCGCAGATTTTTTTATTTATTGGTTCGTGGTAAGATGGAATAATGGACTGGAAATATAATCCACAACGGTCGCGGAATGTGTTTGACCCGAAATCAAACGAACCCTTCCGCTTGAGTCGCTCGCGGCTTGAGCTTTTTCATGGATGCCCGCGCTGTTTTTATATTGATCGTCGGCTCGGCACGGATCGCCCGCCCGGCTTTCCTTTTACCTTGAACGCGGCGGTGGACACGCTTCTAAAAAAAGAATTTGATATTCACCGCGCCGAGGGTTCACAGCATCCCCTGATGAAAGAGTATGGAATAGACGCGGTGCCGTACCCGGGGGACCAGATGGATGAGTGGAGGGAAAATTTCAAAGGGGTGCAGTTTCTACATCGCCCCACGAATCTTGTGATTACAGGCGCGGTGGATGACATTTGGATAAATCCGAAAAAAGAGCTGATGGTAGTGGACTACAAGGCAACTTCAACCGAAAGCGAGATTACTCTTGATGCCGAGTATCGGCAGGGGTACAAGCGCCAGATGGAGATTTACCAGTGGCTCCTGCGGCAGAACGGATATCCGGTATCCGACACCGGATACTTCGTGTACGCGAACGGGAAGAAAGACAGAAAGGCATTTGATAAAAAACTCGAATTTGACGTGCAGATTATTTCGTACACAGGTGATGATTCGTGGGTGGAAGATATCATTAAAAAAGCCCATGCCTGCCTTATGGGAAGTGAAATTCCCGAAGCCGGAAAGAGTTGCGAGTATTGCGCGTATCGAAACGCGGCAAGAAAGCATGAGCAAGAAGGGGCGTCATAAAGAGATTCTTCGCGGAGTTTACACTGAGCGGGGCGAATGTGCTCAGAATGACACAATACTAAACAGCACTATTCCCACTCCACGGTCGCCGGCGGTTTTGAGGTGATATCATAGGCCACGCGGTTTATACCGCGCACCTCGTTTGTGATTCGCACGGAAATCGTCTGCAAGAGGGGGAAGGGAATCTTCGCAAAGTCCGCGGTCATAAAATCCCTGGTTTCAATGGCGCGAATGATGATGGCGTGCCCATAAGTACGCGCGTCTCCTTGCACCCCCACGGATCGGATGGAGGGAAGAACCGCGAAATACTGCTGAATGTTTTTTTGCAGTCCCGCCTTCAGAATCTCCTCGCACACGATCTTGTCCGCCTCCTTCAAAAGTTTTACCTTCTCTGGTGTAACTTCTCCCAAAATGCGAACCGCGAGCCCCGGGCCGGGAAAGGGCTGGCGATGGACAATCGAATCAGGAAGTCCGAGAATTCTCCCGATTTCGCGGACCTCATCTTTGTAAAGTTCACGAAGCGGTTCGATAAGTTTGAAGCCGAGCTTTTTCGGAAGTCCGCCCACATTGTGGTGGGACTTGATGAGTGCCGCGCTCCCTCCAACGCTGATGCCGGACGTAATCGCGTCCGTGTAAAGCGTTCCCTGTACGAGCCATTTGATCCCGCCAATATTTTTCGCCTCCCGCTCGAAAATTTTGATAAACAAGGCACCGATAGTTTTGCGTTTTCGTTCAGGGTCAGTAACACCCTTCAGGGCGCGGAAGAATTCTTTTTCCGCGCGGATGACGCGAAGATCAATTTTTTGGTATGTTTTGAAAACTTTTTGAATCTCCTCGGTCTCGCCTTGCCGCATAAGACCCGTGTCAACGTACACACAGACAAGTTGTCTCCCGATTGCGCGGTGGACCAATGTGGCGGCAACCGCGGAATCAACCCCTCCGGAAAGAGCGCAAAGAACCTTATCTTTACCCACATTCTTCCTCACATTCGCGATTTCACGCCCCACAAAATCCTTCATGGTCCAAACGCGCCCTGCTCCGCATATCTTCAAAAAGTTGTCGAGCATCTTCATCCCGTTTTTTGTATGAATAACTTCTGGGTGAAACTGGAGTCCGTACATCTTTTTCGTTTCATTGGAGATCGCGGCTATGGGGCAGTTTTTGGAGCTCGCAATGACGCGAAACCCCGCGGGGAGTTTTGTAACGTGGTCTCCGTGAGACATCCATGTTTCCTGGTTTGCTTGAAGTCCTCGGAAGATAGGGGATGCGCCCGTGATCCGAACATCTGTCCGTCCATACTCCCGCTTCCGGCCCGCCGTAACTTTCCCGCCAAGTTCGTAGGCCATAAGCTGTAACCCATAGCATATTCCAAGAAGAGGAATGCCAAGGTGAAAAATGGCCTTGTCCGCGCGGAGAGCGCCCGAACTCGACAGGTTCTGGGGTCCGCCCGAGAAAATAATGCCCTCCGCATTTTTCAGTTTGGCGGCGGGAATATTGGGAGGGACGAGTTCCGCGTACACGCCGAGTTCCCGCACGCGCCGGGTGATGAGGTGAGAGTATTGGGAGCCAAAATCAAGAACGTAGATCATTTCATAAAAGTCGCCTCAAACGCCCACCTGGTGCACCGGACGATTTCTTTTTCCGTAAGAATTTTACTTTGAATAAGAAGCTGTTGTTCTTTGTGTATATTCGTGCGGTACATTTCGGGTCCGTCCGTGTTGATGGTGAATTTCACGCCATGACGGAGAAAGGCGGAAACAATGCGCCGGAGTTCCGCGATATTTTTTATCTTGTTGTTCCGCAAGTTGGAAGTGGGGCAGAGTTCCAGAGTGATATTTTTCTCCGCGAGTTCCGCGAGAATTTTCGGATCACGGTGGGCGATAATTCCGTGTCCGATTCGGTCGGGCCGGATTTCTTTGATAACAAAACGCATCTCCTCGAGCGTCCCCTCCTCGCCGGTGTGTACCGTAACGCCAAGACCCGCCTCCCTCGCCGCCCGAAAAAGCGGAGCATGTTTTTTAAGAGAAAACGTTTTTCTCTGCGGACCCGCGATATCAAGGCCGATGATACCCTGACTATGGTACTTGATCGCTTTTTTCAAAATAATGGAATTTTGCTCGAAGGTAAGGGTCCGATCCATCATGAGAATGATGCCTGCCTTCACTTCCGGATATTCGAGGAGCGCTTTTTCAAGGCCCCAGAGCGCGGACAGGATGATATGATCAAGGTCGCGCTCTCCTCCGCGATTTCTGAACATGGGATTAAAACGCAGTTCCTGAAGTATGAGGTTGCACTTCCGGTATCCGCCGCCAATAACGCTCTGTACCGACTCCTCAACCGCCTCAGGAGAGGACTGGATAAGTTCCGTCCAATGATAAAAATTGTTGTGCATCTCATCGAGGTTGCGGTTTTTCTCCGATTTGGACATGGTGATCATATTCTCAAACTCCCAGTAGTTTTTCATGGGAAGCTTGATCCCCTGGCGATGGGCGATGGACCAGAGGATGGGCGGGTTGACTGATGCCCCGAGGTGGGCGTGAAGCTCGGCTCTTTTAATTTTGGTTTTTTTAGGCATGGTAGTTCGGCGGTTGTTTCGTGATGACAATGCTGTGTGGATGCGACTCGCGAATTCCTGCCTGAGTGATACGGATAAACCGCGCCTGCGGGGCCATGTCGGCGATGGTCTTCGCGCCGATATAGCACATACCGCTTTTCAGGCCCCCCATCATTTGGAAAATGACGTCTTTCAGGGGTCCTTTGCATGTTACCGCGCCCTCGACTCCTTCGGGAACGAATTCCTTCTCGTCTTTCTGGAAGTAGCGGTCGGAAGAGGCGCCGCCTTTCATAACAGCCAAACTTCCCATGCCACGGTACGATTTGTACTTTTCTCCATTTATTTCAAAGACCTCTCCGGGCGCCTCATCGGTTCCCGCGAGCATGGACCCCATCATGATAGAAGATGCTCCCGCGGCAAGCGCTTTTACGATGTCGCCGGAGTTTTTAATGCCGCCGTCCGCGATGACGGGTATGCCCCGCCCACGGGCAACCTCCGCGACACTCAAGATCGCAGTGAGTTGGGGGACTCCCACGCCTGCCACAACGCGCGTCGTGCAAATCGCGCCCGGGCCCACACCAACCTTCACAGCGTCCGCGAATGTACAGATCGCCTTCGCGGCCTCCTTGGTCGCAATATTACCGACGATAAGCTCGGCTTTAATATTCTTTTTTATCTCCTCTGCCCCTTGGATGGTCCGAAGGGCGTGGGCATGGGCCGTGTCAACCACAATCGCGTCCGCTCCCGCCGCATCAAGCGCCTTCGCGCGTTCGAGATCATAAGAACCGACTGCCGCGCCGACTAAGACCCCGGCCTGCTTGGCCTCGCGGACCATGGCTACCTGCGCTTCAACGGAGCAATTTCGATGGATAACCGCAAACCCTCCGAGGCGCCCGAGGGCAATCGCCATCGCGGCTTCCGAGACCGTATCCATGGCCGCGGCAACAATGGGGATTTGAAGTTCTATTTTTTTTGTAAGACGGGTTTTCGTGTCCGCCTCGTTTCGAACCACGGCGGACTCCCGCGGCTCAAGGAGCACATCGTCAAAAGTTAAACCAAGAGGAAAGGTTGTATCATCCATGCCTTACTATATAGCATAGACATCGAAACTGGCAAGGAACAATCGGTAATGTGTGTCGCACGCGCGACGCGGGGAGAAATCCGCGCGGGCTTCTTTTTGTGTTTGCTGATTTGCGCCAAAACGATTGACTTATGGCAAGCGCTTGCTATACTGATAATGTCTTTCGGTTCAGCCATGAACCGTTAGGGTTATACATCCTAGGGCCACCCTCTTTATTGAGGGTGGCTTTCGTTTATACTCATTTTTCGCGGTGTTTTAAATCTTTACCCCAAAATTCATGTATATCTCTCAAATATCGCGCGCGGACATGGCAGGGCAGGGAACGATTTTAATGGAGATGTTATCTCTCGAGGAGCTTGAGCTATGAGACAAAAGCCGACTTCTTGCCATGCCGTGAACCAAGCCAAATGGCAAAGAGTATAGAAGCGCTCGCAAGAGAGATATAAAGAGGGAAGGCAAGAAGAATAAAGTTAAAACTGCCGACAGCAAAAGACGCAAACACACCACCGATAAAAGTGAGAACCCAAGAACTAACGGTTTCAGTCGTGGGGTGTTCGTATGCTTTTAGGGCAGTAAGAAGAGCTCCAACTCCATCAATGAATATGACAATGAACAAAGCAATGCTTGCTTCATGGGTAAGTATCCAGAGAACAATACCAAAAGCAACTCCAATGAGACCAAATATATCCCGCTTCTTGAATCCGCCGAGTCCGTACTTAATGGCGAGAAAAAAGATAACAAGGTCTCCTGCGGCCTGTGCGCCCGTCATTCCTAAAGAGTATGATGCTCCTTTAGCAAGTTGGGAGAAAAAGGAAGTAAAGCCGAGTATGGACCAGATAAACCAAGATGTCCGTTCGGGTTTTGTGACGCCTCGAAGAATATCCCGTATGTAAGGGACAAAAGAAAGAAGTATCGCGATGCCAGATAAATATCCGGCTAGCTGAATGATCATGTCTAATATGAAATGTTCAAAAAAATCACGTTTTTAATATCTTGACTAAAGCGCTATGAACCTTGCCGTTAGAAGCAAGAATACTCTTAGAATCGTTGTTCCAGATATCATTCTTAAAATCAGTAACAATACCGCCAGCTTCTTCCAAAATGAGTTTTCCTGAAGGTATCACAAACAGATCAGAACTATTGTTTACATGCGCTTCAATCCGACCACACGCGACATAACACATCTGCAACGCCGTGGAGCCGATTCTTCTTACTGACGCTTGAGCAGAGAGAATTTTTCTAAAATATATTAATCCTTCTTCGGTATCCGCGCCGCCTTTATTGTGGATGCCAACACAAAGTATTGATTTGGAAATATCGCTTACACTTGAAACTTCTATTTTTGAATCATGTAAGTATGCCCCTTTGTTTTTTTCAGCATAAAAAAGCTCATTGTAGAATGGGTCCAGCACCACCCCTAAAATAGTTATACCGTGTTCCTGAAGAGCGATAGAAACCGCAAAGTGGGGGAGTGAATGAATATAATTGTCAGTGGAGCTGATTGGGTCTACGAACCAAGTGTATTTTGATTCTCTTTTTCGTACATCAGATTCTTCCGCGACGATGTTGTGTTCAGGAAAATGTGACTTAATAATCTCTTTGATTTTATCCTCAACTTCGATGTCAACGTTAGAAACGTAATCATTCTTTTGCTTCAATTTCAATGACTTCACATTGCCTAAATTATCCATAAGGATCTTTCCGGCTTCTGTGCTCGCTTGAATTGCTACGTCTTTAAACATATTATTTCAATAATGTATCAGCTGAAATTTTGCATATCTCAGTAACGTAATGGTAGTGTTTCAACTTATGAAAGTAAAGATGAATATGATACAATGGACTTCATATAAGGTCGTCTGTTAAAATTTTCAATTTCTAATTATGGTAGTTACCATCTACACCACCCCATCATGCGTCTATTGCAAAATAGCGAAAGAGTTTTTTAAGGAACACGATGTAGAGTTTGAGGAGAAAAACGTGACGGAAGACGACGCGGCGCGTGATGCCATGATACAAAAGTCCGGTCAGATGGGAGTGCCGGTCATTGATATAGGCGGCAAGGTAGTTGTGGGATTCAACGAGGAGAAGATCGCCGGACTCCTGGGAATCTCATAGTTTTTATTTTCTCGTACCGTACCGTGTCAAAAACAACGCATACCAACTTTTTTCTTCTCCTCCTCGGCCTCGCGCTTATCGTAGGATTCATCCTCCTGCGCCCCTTCCTTTCAGCCGTGCTTGTGGGGGGTGTTCTTGCCGCGGTCTTTTACCCGATATATCTCTTCTTCCTTCGTTTTTTGCGATTCCGTGGCGTAAGCGCGATGCTCACCCTTCTCCTCGTTTTTTTCGTAGTGTTTATTCCGCTCTTCTTCATCGGGCAGAGGGTGGCGGAGGAGGCCGGAAGCGTCTATACCTACGTGGCTTCAAACGGAAATGTGGAAAAACTCTTTGCAAGGGGGAGCGAGATGGCCTCTCGGTATTTTCCGGGAATAAAAATAGAGGCGCCGACCGTTGAAATAAACGGCTATCTGAAGCAGGTTTTTTTGAAAATCGTCGAAAATATCGGCCCTATTTTTTCAGGCGTCCTGCGCATTGCTCTTCATATTGTTCTTACGTTCCTCACTCTCTACTACCTGCTAAAAGACGGGAGAATCCTGCGGGAAAAGCTGACGCAACTCTCTCCTCTCAAAAAAATAGAAGATGAAAAAATACTGAAGACCATACAAACCGCGGTCACCTCGATCGTGCGCGGCTCGCTCGTCATAGGCGTGATTCAAGGAGTTCTCGCCGGAGTGGGATTTTTTATCTTCGGAGTGCCGAACCCAGCTCTTTGGGGAGGCGTGGCGATCATGGCGGCTCTTGTCCCGGGAGTGGGGACCGCGCTCGTCATCGTGCCAGCGGTCCTCTTTCTCGCTATCATGGGAAACCCCATAAACGCCCTCCTCCTCCTTCTCTGGGGCGCGACCGTGGTGGGGCTCATAGACAACATTCTTCGTACGTATCTTATCGGGCGGGATACAAAAATGCACCCGCTTTTGGTGCTTCTTTCCGTCTTGGGGGGGCTTGTCGTCTTCGGCCCGGTCGGGTTCCTTATCGGCCCGCTCTTTTTGAGCTTTCTTTTGGCCCTTCTTGAGATATATCCTTCAATCGTCGAGCAAAATAGAAAGGAGTAATGTCTTGCCAGTCGGCGGATTAGAAATTAGTAATTAGACATTAGAAATTCTAACTATTGTATCTCCTCCTTTTTCGTCCGTATGAAGTCGTGGAGATTTTCCAGGAATTCCACGATAAGCTGGAAGGGGAATTCGATGAAGACATTCACGAATATCACGAAAACGTTGAATCTACGGAAGCCGGAGATAATCCATCGGCCGATCGTAACAAGGGGCAGGGTGAAGAGATCAAGAAGGAAGGAGAAAAATCGGGGAGGATCCTTCTCCAGGCACATCTCCTTGGAGCGGTTATAGATTTTTACTCCCACCGCGGTTACAAGCGAGGTGAAGAGAATGAAGACCACGATGTTCGCGATGCTGAATCCGAAAGAGAGAAGGATATCCGCGATAATGCGGATGGTTACGAAAAATATGGCGAGGTAGGAGAAGGAAAGAAGGAAAGAAATGAACCAGCTCTTTTTTTTGGGTATCTGGATGACGTAAGGGTGCGCGTTATGTTCAAAAATCACGGCCTTCATTTCTTCGCGAATAAGGTGAAGATTTTTCCGCGAGGGGAGACGGATCGAGGCGACGATAAGGAGCATGAGAATCGGAGGAAAGACGATGTTCAGGGTGGCGTGGACAAGGGAAAAGCGGCCGACAATATAAAGATCAATGGGAACTTCGATCGCGATCGCGACCAAAATTTTTGAAAGAAAAAAGGAAAGGATGGAAAGAAACGCCATGCGGGAAAGTTTGCCGCGCTCCTTTCGCAGACGGTCTTCGTACGCCGCCTCAATGTCGCGATCTAAATTTTCAACCCCCTTGCTTCCAAAGACCAAACTTCCCAACATCTGAAAGACGGTATTGTAATGGTTGCAGGCCTTCAGAAACAAGGGAAGGAGGGGATGGCGAAGGTAGTGGGATATCCGCTCGTGGGCCGTAAGGAGTTCGTTTGTGACCGGCGAGGTGTTGCGGAGGTCCGTGCTCTCCCACGCAGGGGAAAGAAGCTGGAGCAGGCGGTAGGAAAGCTGGTCGTTATCCACGCGGAAGAGGGACTTCTGAACCGCGATAAAAAGAAGGGCATCTTGATCGGCCTGGGGAATTGTGCCACCCCTTATCTCGAGCCCCCCGCGAAGGGTATTGAGCATCATTTGGGCGAGCATCCTATTTTTTTCCGGAGGCGCGAGACACTCCTCAATGGCGCATACCGTAACCCCGAGGAGCCAGTCCGGAAAGTCCTCATGCATGGGGATGGAGGATGTTTTCGCGTGATCGCTAAAAAAAAGGAGGTTGTCAATAATAAGCTGTACCTCGCCGATTTTCCGTGCCGGGATCCAGTTATTTCCAAGATAGCCGGATCGTATGACTTCTTTGATGAGGGGCTCGGCGACGTCCTCTCCGCTTACATCCTTCAGGAAAATGCGCCGCCGCAGGGCCCGTCCGATCACGTTTTTGCGGAGAAGATGCTTCTCCTGATAGTCAATGAGATTCCGAAACTTCTCGTAAAAAGAGGCGATTTTCAATGCTATTTCATCAACCTCGATCTTCGTCTCTTCGGAAGAGGGCCTTTTCCCCAGAAGGTAAGCGGAATACGATTTCAAAAGTTCGTCAAGGGGTTTCGACAGAGTAGCCATAGGAAACATTATAACCGGTAGAATAAAAAATACCACGCGAGAGGGTTTATAGAAAAATTTGTACGAAATGAAAGACATGATACAATGTGAGAGATGAAACGAACCCCATACTGCG
The DNA here is from genome assembly GCA_030695805.1 of Nanobdellota archaeon. Classification (GTDB taxonomy): domain Bacteria; phylum Patescibacteriota; class Minisyncoccia; order UBA6257; family GWB1-50-10; genus JAUYPG01. The sequence continues at coordinate 1,155 of JAUYPG010000003.1, read as the reverse complement.
AATTCTGTAGAACAAAAATGGACTTTGAGGGGCACCTCATGTTTCTCGCTATTCTCCATCTTGAGATAGAGCACTTTCCTCGCAAGGACTTTACGGAAGAAGAAGCGTTTATGAAATGCGAGAGCTTAATGGGAATGATCGGAGGTAAAAACGTTCATTTGAATCTTTCATACGCCGCAACCCAGCTCGAAGATAGAAAGGAGCGGGAAAAGAGCGTCCGCGTGTAACGGTATTGGCATATGAAAAACAAAAAATACATATTCGTGGTGGGGGGGGTGATGTCCGGCGTGGGAAAGGGGATTACATCCTCCTCGATCGCGAACATTTTGAAGGCCTATGGCTTTGAAGTAACCGCGCTGAAAATTGACGCGTATGTAAATGTGGACGCCGGAACTATGAATCCCACCGAGCACGGAGAGGTCTTTGTGTTGGAGGATGGAACCGAATGCGATCAGGACATGGGGAACTACGAGCGATTTCTGAATCGGAATTTTTCAAGCAAAAATTACATGACAACAGGGAGCGTCTATCTCTCGGTGATACAAAAAGAACGGAATCTCGAGTACGGGGGGAGACAGGTGGAGGTGGTGCCCCGCATTCCCATGGAAGTAATCGAGCGCATTGACGCGGCTATGAAAAAAGACAAAGCCGAAGTCGCGGTAATTGAGATCGGCGGAACCGTGGGAGAGTACGAAAACATCCTCTTTCTGGAAGCCATTCGGATGATGAAGATAAAGCATCCGAAAGATGTGTTCCTTGTTCTCGTAAGTTTCCTTCCGGCGCTCGGGTCCGGAGGAACGGAGTTAAAAACGAAGCCCACCCAGCACGCGGTCCGGAGCTTGAACGCGGTGGGAGTGCAACCGGATATGATCTTCGGACGCGCGGGCGCGCCGCTCGACGCGAAACGAAAGGAGAAGATCGAGTTTATGTGCAGTATGGAAAAAGGGGACGTGATATCCGCTCCGAATGTCGAGAGCATCTATGAAGTTCCGATGAATTTCGAGAAAGAAAACGTAGGGAAAAGAATTTTGAAAAAGCTTGGCCTCAAAGCGAAAAAGCATGAATGGGGCGAGTGGGAGGCGTTCGTGAGAAAAATAAAAACGGCGAAACAAGAGGTGAATATCGCGATTGTCGGGAAGTATTTCGGCACCGGGG
>JAUYPG010000076.1 GCA_030695805.1 Nanobdellota archaeon | reverse complement strand
GCCCTTACCCCCGTTCTTGGAGTGCTCACCCCCCGTCAAAAGGAGGTTATTTTGGGTCGTTTCGGGCTCGATAAGTCGGGGGAAGCCCAGACCCTCGCGGCCGTAGGGGAGCGGCTGAACGTGACTCGGGAACGGGTTCGACAGATCGAGCAGGCGGCGCTTGCGCTTATAGCCAAGGAGTTGAAGAACAGCCAGCTCTGTGTCAACATCGTAAACACCGCAAAGAAGACTCTGAAAAGCTCCGGCGGAGTTATGAAGCAGGAGCTTCTTCTCGAGAAGCTTTCCTTGGCGGCGGAGGGGATCAACGAGAACTATCTCTCGCTTTTCCTCGAAGCCTCTCACGAATTTGAGTTCTACCCCGAAGACGAAGAATATTGGGCGTTTTATTATCTCTCGAACACAGAGCTTCGCGCCGCGACCGGATTCGTCGAAGCATGGGAGAATTTCTTGGAAAGCCAGAAAGAAAAAGTGCTTGCAGGCCCGTACAAGACGCACCTCAAAGATTTCATCAAAAAGAAACGCATTGATCCCGCGCATGCGGAACAGTTTCTCGCGGTTTCAAAAAAGATTCACGCCAACACCTATGGAGACATCGGACTTCGCGCGTGGCCCGAGATCCGGCCGATGACGACCCGCGACCGGGCATATCTTATTTTGAGGAAAAATAAAGAACCGCTCCATTTTGTTACGATCGCCGACGCGATCAACGACGCGAAACTTTCCGTCCAAAAAGCGCTGGCTCCTACGGTGCATAACGAACTCATCAAAGACGATCGCTTCGTGCTGGTGGGGCGTGGCATGTACGCGCTTCGTGAATGCGGGTACGAGCCGGGAATCGCGAAAGAGGTTATCAAACGAGTTTTGAAAGCGAATGGTCCGATGCGTGCGGAGCAGGTGGTCGCCGAAGTCAGCAAGCAGCGGACGTTCAAAGCGAATACCGTTGTTATTAACCTTCAGAACAAGAATCATTTCGAACGTTTGGCCGACGGACGGTATCGAGTGCGGGAATCGTAAATTCTAGAAGCGGATGGTCGCGGATGTTGCTGAAACGTAGAAGCGGATAAACGCGGATTGTATACGACGTAGAAACTGATGAACGCAGACGTTGCTTGGATTAATTCGCCCGTTCATTAAAAATCAGGGCTTGATGAATAAAGCTTTTTCCGCGTCATTCCGCATGAACCAAGAAGTATTGTACAATAAGGAATAATGATTCATTTCCTTTTCGGCGGAATACCCGTTGTGGAAGGCGTCGTACTGGCTATCCTCGACGTGTGGAAACAGGTGTGGTGGTTTGCCGCGCCGCTCATGACCGCCTTTATCTGTTGGGAATTTTGGGTGCTCTACATCCGCTTCAAGTTCATCGTGAATATCAAGTGGAAATTATTGGAGATCAAGGTGCCGAAAAATATATTGAAGACGCCGAAGGCAATGGAACAGATTTTTGCCGCGGCGCACGCGCCCTATTCCTACGGGCTTCGTTGGGGGGAGAAATATATTGAGGGAAAGGTGGAGTACTGGATGTCCTTTGAGATCGTGGGGTCCGCGGGGGAGTCGCATTTCTACCTTCGCCTACCCGCGCAATATAGGAATTTAATGGAATCGGCGATTTACGCCCAATATCCGAACGCGGAGATCAAAGAAGTGGAGGATTATGTGAAACAAATGCCATTTGTGCTTCCGAATAAAAAGTTTGAGATTTACGGCAATGAGCAGATATTAAAAAGAGACGACCATTATCCCATTCGCACCTACCCCATGTTTGAAGAATCAGTTGAGGAGCGTCGCGTGGATACCATTGCTCCACTGCTTGAAGCGGTCTCGAGACTGAAGGCCGAAGAGCAGGTGTGGATACAGATCATGGTGAGGCCGACGGGGGATGACTGGCAAAAAAAGGGAGAGGAGATGATGAATAAAATGATGGGAGTCGACGAAAAGAGAACGAAAAAATCAGGGCTTAGCCTGGGGCTTTCGTTCGGGGAGCTGTTGCGTGCTCCGTTTGAACATCCCTCGCTGGAACCGATAAAAGAAAAAAAGGACGAGTTTAAGTTCAAAATGCTTATGCTCACGCCATCGCAGAAAGAAGTGGCGGAATCCGTTGAAAAGAAGATCGCAAAACTTGGGTTCGAAACAACCATCCGCTTTGTGTATATTGATCACCGGAATGCCTTTAGCAGGGATAACGTTGCGGCGGTTACAGGATTTTTTCGGCAGTTCAATACGCAAAACCTCAACCTCTTGCGTCCCGACAAACTGACGATGACCGCGGCGGTCCACGGATTGTTCATAAAAACGCGCCTGAATTGGCGGAAGCGCCTTATCTGGGACCATTATCGGGATATGATATTTAACCATCATAAACCCATCTTGAACATCGAAGAACTTGCGACCATCTACCACTTCCCGATACTCGGTGTTGAATCCACCTATCTGGAAAAAGTCGAGTCGCGCAAAGGAGGCCCGCCCGCGGCGCTTCCGATGATGGACGAAGAGTAAAGAAAAATTAAAGATGAAAGATTAAAAATGAAAAAGTAGGCATTCACTTCGCGAACTCATTCATTTTCAACTTTAAACTTTACATTTTCAACTTCTCAACATGCCCATCGGTAAAAAAGAAGACATTACGCCACTCGGTTTCTGTAATTTCAGGAACGGAAAGAAGAGGTTCGGCGTGAAGCTCGATGATCGTCGTCGGCACGTTTATATTATCGGGAAAACCGGCGTGGGAAAATCCACGTTGCTTG
>JAUYPG010000071.1 GCA_030695805.1 Nanobdellota archaeon | reverse complement strand
TGACCACGAGTATCGTTCCATAAAAAGCCCGTTTTCTTGAAATAAGGTATATAAGCGTTCCTACCGTAACCTGGATTAAGATCGTGATATTGTAGCCGGAGAGGGCGACGAGATGGGTGGTACCGCTTTTTGACATCGCGTCTTTTAATTCCGGCGTGAATTCTTCCCGCTCTCCTACCGTGATTCCCCCGAGAAAGGCGGCCTCAGTGTATGGGAGGGTCTTTCGAAAACTCGCAAGAAAATATTTTTTTATATCAAAGAGCCAGGCAGTCCGCGCTGTGCGTTCCTCTCTTTTTTCCAATTTCGGAAAATAAGATATTCCGCGGATGTCCTTTGTGTTTTCAAGATACGATCCGTAGCCCCCCTTTGTTTTTTGTATGGTTCCGCCGAATTTGAGTATATCTCCGAAAGAGTATTCGGGATAAAGATTTGTCTGTACCTGCACGTTTCCTTTGTGTGGCGGAAGGAGCGCGAGCTTGAATTCCTGACGCTCTTTTTTTACCGGATTCGAGGTAACTTTTCCGGTGAACATATTTTTTTCATTGAATGGTATGGAAATTCGGCTCTTGGTTTTGGCATCAGCCGCCTCATAGAGCGCGCCCGGAAGAATCATGAGAAAAAGAAGCGCGAGAGGAATCAATAACCGCTTTTTTTTAATAACAAAGGCAAGCGCGAGAGCAATACCTGTTCCTGTAAAAACGATTATAAGCATCCCCTCTTTCCAGCCGAGAGAAGCAAGGAGAATGCCGAGAAGAAAAAAGAATGAGGCAAAGAAAAAAAGATCGTGCGTCCTCATGATGAGGATAGGAAGATTAGTTTACGCAAGCGCGTAACCACTCTTTTACCTCCGGATTTATGCGGAACGGAGCGAATGAAATAATATGAGGCGCCGCTTCCGGGCTTATGGCGCGAATGGCGTCCCCGGCTTCCTGAATCTTTGACTCTTCGGTTTTGATGACGAGAGTTGCCGCGTTTATTCCTTTTACCGCGTCGTGGTCGCGGAATATTGAGTAGATCGGGAAGATATCAACACCTGCCGCGATGCGATTATTGACAAGTCCAGTCGCGATTTTTCTGGCGTCCTCCGTGTTTTTGCAATTGGCGTAGATAAAGATCATTTTGGAGTTATAGCCGTTAGCTTGTCTATGCGACCTTTGCCATATTCAATATGGCCGTTAAAGCGCTTGGGAGTTTAAGGGACTCTTCGACTTCGTCGTCTGTTGAAAAGTGCTTCATGCCTTTGCGGAGAATGATCTCCGCGTTAAGTTTTTCCTTGAATATTTCCGCGTGGCGCATTGGAACCCACTGGTCATTGTCCGAATAGATTGCCGTGAAGCGCTTGCAATGAGTTTTGATGGCTTCCCACTTTATTGGAGTTTCGAAGAAAGGACTTAACACGGGTATATTTAGGTCATCGGAAAAGCCCGCGACAAAGACCGCGCCGCTGATTTTTTCATTTGTGCCAAGGGATTCCAAATAGCGGAGGATCGCGATGCACCCCAAGCTATGCCCTACCAAAAAAGTGTTTTCGTCTGGGTGTTTTACTTCTTTTTTTATTTTTTTCACCCATTCTTTTTCTTTAGGATGGTTTGGGTGCGGCATGCTTGGGAGAGAGGCCAGAAAGCCGCGCTTTTCAAGCTCGTCGCGGAGCCATGGGCGCCAGGCGTCTTTGGGTACTCCCGCGTAGCCGTGTATTAGAATTGCCCGATACTTCATCCTTTTATTATACCACCGCCAAAATTCAGTTTTCGCTGAATTTTTTAAAACCCAGCGGTTTTAATATTTCCGCAACGGGAAAACTCCCGTTTTCCCGACCCCTTTCCCTGGCGGCGGTTTATTGGATAATTCCGCCGCCGAGAAGTTCTCCTTTTTTGGAATAAAAGACCGCGGACTGGCCGGGAGCAATTGCTTTTTGCGGTTCCGCAAAAAGCACGCGGATTGACGCGGAAGATGACGCGGACTGATGCGGAAAGATTAGGGTTGCTTCTTGTAATGGTTGGCGGTAGCGAATACGGACGAAAACCTTACATCTTAGAGATATGATGTTTGGATCCAAAAAGTTTACGTTCGTAAGCATAAGTTCTTTTTTGTAGAGGGCTGGACTTTCGTCTCCTTCCGCTACCACTATGGTGTTTGTTTCTACGTCTTTCGAGACGACGTAGCGCGGTTTTGATTTTGGCGTTTTCGCGTATTTCAAGTCAAGCCCATGTCGCTGGCCAATGGTGTAATACCAGGCGCCGTCGTGGGTTCCCATCGCGTTTCCCTTTTCGTCTCTAGTTTCTCCTTTTTTCGGAGGAATGTATTGTTTTAAGAATTCATGAAGGGTTATTTTGCCCAAGAAGCAGATGCCTTGCGAGTCCTTTTTTTCCGCGGTTGGTAACTTTGCTTTGCGGGCGATTTCCCGGACTTCGGATTTTAGATATTTTCCGATCGGAAAGAGGCAGTGTTGTAACTGGTCTTGTGTGAGGGTCCAGAGGAAATATGATTGATCCTTATTTTTATCTTTTGCCGTAAACAATTTTGAATTTGTTTGGGATTTGTTCCGCCAGCTGGCGGATGGGATTTGGAATTTCCGTCGAAGGCGGACATAGTGTCCCGTAGCGATGAAGTTTGCACCCATAGCAAGGGCTTCGCGGAGAAAAAGATCAAACTTGATTTCTTTGTTGCACATGACGTCCGGATTCGGAGTCGCGCCTTTTTTGTAGCCATTAATCATGTATTCTATAACGCGCTTTTTGTATTCTTCTTCAAGGTCAAAGACGTAGAATGGAATCTTCAGATGCTCCGCGACACGGCGGGCGTACTCGGCGTCTTCGTCCGCGCAGCTCACCCCGAGTGATGACGAGTGGGTGATCCCGAGCGAATGCGAGGGACTACCGCCGCTCCAGCAACGGATAAACACGCCGGTTACGGCGTATCCCTGCTTTTGTAAAAGATAGGCGGCGACGGAAGAATCCACTCCGCCGCTTAAGCCGACGAAAACGCGTTTCATAAATATCTGGATATCCGACCCCGCTAAGCGGGGTCGGATATCCGTATTTTATTCGGTTTTTCTTGCGTTTACAATTTTTTTCTTTTATCCTATTTTGTATGGCGTATTCGTACACGGAACTGCGGCCCGGAACGATATTTCAAAGGAATGGGGAGCCCTGGCAGGTGATGCAGGCGGATTTTGTGCGGATGCAACAGAGAAAGGCGGTAGTGCAATTAAAAATCAAAAATTTGATCACAGGCACCACGGTTACGGAGTCGGGTCACGCGAGCGATAGTTATGAAGAGGCGGAGGTAGAGCGTCTGCCCGCGGTCTTTATTTATGAGCGGAACGGCGAATACTGGTTTTATGATGTAAGAGACAAGTCGAAGCGTTTTTCACTTTTGGCGGAGACATTGGGAAAGCAGGCAGAATTTTTGAAACCCATGACCGAGGTTTTCGCGCAGAAGTTTGAAGAAAAAGTGATCGCGGTAGAATTGCCGATAAAAATGGATTTGAAGGTTACCGAAGCGCCTCCCACTATTAAAGGAAATACTTCGGCTGGAGGAAACAAAGTAGTTACTCTCGAAACCGGCGCGAACGTAAACACCCCTCTTTTTATCGAAACCGGAGACGTGATCCGTGTGAATACCGAGACCGGGGAGTATGTGGAGAGGGTTGTAAAAGCATAACTATGACAATAACGATGACAACGACAGCAAATTGTCATAGTCATTAGTCATGGTCATTGTTGTGTTTTGTGAGGGCTTCGCGGAGAGAGGCCCTTAGGTCTCCGATGTCTCCGGGGCCTTCCCCCGAATTTTTTTCTTTTTGCCTTGTTGTGCGCGGGGCAAGATTTGAGAGGCCAAACTCCTGCTTTTCTTCGGCGATTTTTTTGAACTTTTCTTCGAGCGTGTCTATGATGGATTTTTTTGTCTGAATGGGCAGAGGCGCCGCTGGTCGGGGCTTTTCTTTCTGGTCTTTTCTTCTCTCTTCCCTTCTTTTTGCGTCTTTGCTCCTTTCATTGCCCCGCTCGCTTTGTCTTTCCTCGTTCCTTCTCTCTTCTTTTTTTCCATGTTCTTCCTCAATGTCTATGCCCATATCCGCGAGATTTGTCCTAAACCTTTCTTGCATTTTTTTGAAATGACGCTCCTCGGGGATCGCGGTAATCTTCCCTTCCTTTACTTTTTTTAGGCAGTCAATGCAGTAGATGGGCTTTCCCGGAGTTGGCTCGAAATTTAGTATGGTTTCTTTGCCGCATACGTCGCAGGTTGCTGAAACCTTCGCGGGCATGGTCGTGCTATTCGCCCACTCGGAAATTTCCTGCTCCACGATGGTTCTCGGGCGGGCGTATTTTTTTCTTGAGGCCTCGATTATTTCTTCGGTATTCATTACCGTGCTCGGGATTTTGAAGGGCGGGAGGGTGACCGCGGAAAAAGGGCGGGAGGTAATGCCGTCCACCATGAGCTTCAGATAGACGTGGTAGTTGGGGAGATTTACCATGTCTTCGGGCATAAACTCCGGCTCAAATTCGGGCTCAAGGAACTCCGCGTCTATTGCTCCCACGCGAAACATCACCATAGTCCCCGTGTTCCCGAAGACCGCGTCGCGAACTTTAGTCGAGGTGTCGGTTGTGAGTTGGCCGATGTACTGGTGGGCGAGGATAAGGTCCAGACGGTACTTTCTCGCCTCGGAGAGAATATTCGCGAATGAGTCGGTCGCGAAGTTTTGGAACTCGTCCACGTAGAGATAAAAGTCAACGCGCTCTTCTTCCGGGATGCGGACGCGTTCCATGGCCGCGAGCTGGATTTTCGTGATGAGCAGGGCGCCGAGGAGTGCGGCATTATCTTCTCCTATTTTTCCTTTGGAGAGGTTGAAGAGAAGGACCTTGCCCTCATTCATTGCCTTGAAGATATCGAGGGTGCTTTTTTTCTGGCCTACTACGTTTCTGATGAGCGAGGTTGAGAGGAATTGCCCCACCTTGTTCTGGATAGGCGCGATGGCCTCGTTTCGGAACTGATCGCGCCACTCCTCGTATTCATGGACCCAGAAGGCGCGAACCACGGGGTCGGTTATGTTTTGTATGATGTTTTGGCGAAAGTCCTTGTCCACGAGGATGCGGTTGATGCCAAGGAGCGTTGAGCCCGGGGTCTCCGCGAGCGCCAAGATCGCGTTATTCAAAATATATTCCATTCGGGCGGACCAGACGTTTGCCCAGAGCTTTGTGAAGATGCTCATGATTCCCGAGGCGATTAGGTGTTTGTATTTCGGGTCTGAAACTTCAAGCGGATTGAAACCGATGTGGTAGTCGGAATCCGCGGGGTTGAAGTAGATGATGTCGTCCTTGCGATACTCCGGGATTTTTTCCATGATGCTCTCGACAAGCTCGCCGTGCGGGTCCACAAGAGCAAGGCCTTCGCCGTTCGCGATGTCCTGCACGATCAGATTGTGCATGAAGGTACTTTTCCCGGTACCTGTTTTTCCCACGACGTACATGTGTTGTCTGCGGTCTTTGCGTTTAATTCCGAAGAGTTTATTCGTACCGCGAAAATCGCACCGACCCATGTAGGAGATGTCTTTATCTTGACCTGGCATGATTGCATTATATCAGAGCGAGGACTAAAGAAAAAATCCACACCGAAACCGGCATGGATTTTTTCACGGCAAGTCATAAGCGGGATTCTGTGCCGATTCAGTCCGAGCGTTTAGCGAGGTTACTGAATCGAGCATCCTGAGCCAAAGGCGAAGGATCCTTTGCGGGCTCCTCGGCAGGCTCGGAGCACTCGATTTTGTATCTTCTCGCTCTACTCAAAGACAAAATCGGTGCGACAATTTATCTAGGCCCTCGATTGCTCTCGGGCTCAAGCAGCTCAAACCAATGCGGAGCATCGGAGTACGGCCTTGCATCAACGTAAGGATTTTGCCGTTTCATCTCCGCTTTTTTGTCCCTATGGCGGAGATAAGCCATCTATGTGGGATTGGGCCTTCCTTTGGCTTTCGCCAAAAGACGTTTCTGTTCGCACCTCTATCCTTGCGGACGGCGGGAATTACCCGCTACGCGCTCCCCCGCCAAGGCGGGGGTGATGTCCCGACTTTCCTCCCCGCCAAAGGCGGGGCTGTCGCTTGACTTTCCGATATTTTTATTGTCTTAAAAAAGAGATTTTTTGTCAAGGGCGCGGTTTACAAGTTTGTCCGCTTCTCTGTTTTTCTCTCGTCGGATCGCGATAAAAAATACTTCCTTAAAATCTTGTTTCAAATCACGAATTTTCGCGGATAATTTTTTTAGTGATTCTTCTTTTATTTTATATTCCCCATTTTGTTGTTTTACAAGAAGTTCGCTGTCAGAACGGATTTCAATTTTTGTTTTTTCTGATTCTTTTCCGACGAGTTCTTTCGCTTTTTTAAGCGCCATAATAACCGCCTTGTACTCGGCGACATTGTTTGTCGTCTTCCCGATGGTTTCGGCGTATTCTTTTCCATCTACTACGGCTCCGATTGCCGCAGGTCCTGGGTTGCCGCGCGCTCCGCCGTCGGTGAAAATAGTTATTTTTCCCATGGGAGCTTTGTGTCTTTCGGTATGCGAAAGCTTGCCGCCGCTTTGTGCCCCCCGCCTCCGAATTTTTCCGCGATTTTCGCGACGTTTACTTTTCCGCTTGATTTTGAGCGGAGGGAGACCTTGATTTTTTTGTTGTCATCATACCAGATGATGCCGACATCCGCCCCATGACTTATTAATTCGTTTCCGATTTCGGATGGGAAGATAGGGCTGTTTACCACTTTTGCTTTGTATCCGGCGAGTTTTACGTCTTTTGCTTTTGAAACGAGACGGCCGATGGTCCGTTTTTTATGCTTCACGATAATGCTCCCTTTTTTAATAATTTCTTTTCGTGTTTTCGTGTTTTCTAGTTTTTTCGCGAGCTTGTCCCAAGACGCAAAATTATGATTTTCATCATCAATGACGGCCAAAATTTCTTTCGCGTGCGGGAGATTGAATTTCCAGAGGTCTCCGTCTTCAACGTATTTTATAATTTGAGGCAGTGGTTTTTTCGAGTGGAAATATTGCCATGCAAGGACTGCGCCAGAGGATTTGCTTTCCTCTATTGCCTCAATGTTCTTATATCCCTTATTCGCGCGAATTAGAGATATGATTGAGGCGTAGGCGGAGGTGTGGTGATCTATGACGACGATTTTTTCATTCTTTTCCGCGAGGTCTTGTATGATGTTCGGCGGGTAGGCAAAGTCAAGCATATAAATCATCTTCCCTTCCAGGCCCTGGGGCGGCGGGGTTTGGTGCTCCACTGGCAGATAGTCGGCCTTATTCTTTAATTTTTTCCACGCGGCCCAGGCGGCCGAGAAGCCGTCCGGGCAGTTCGCATGGTAGAGAATAATGGTTGATTTCATATTTTGGTTTATTTCATATCTATCATATCAGGCCCTCGAAAGAGGTCAATTTTCCTTACATCCCTTATTCGTGCGAATAAGGGATGTAAGGAATAAATATATCCCGCTGTTGAATTTTTATTCTCCTTCCTTTAAGATGTTTTTGGGTCTTTGCTTTACCCGCTCCTAGGAGAAAGTCGTGGAAAACGAAGATGATACTTGGACTCCGTTTAAGCTCACACAGCGTATTCGGCGCAGGGTTCCTGAGTTGTTCAAACAATGTGGTCAATCATCCGTTGATCTAAATGGGTGGTTTATTCGGGGAGATGAGCTCCTGCCTGAGAGACGACTTTTTAAGGACGAGGACAAGGAGGGCCTTGAAGACGTTTCGGAGGTAGAGGTAGAGTTTTACCTTTGTCTTCTCAGGGGACAATGGCTCCTGCGCATAGCTTCCATAGCCATCCGTTTGAATGTTGGATATAATGGGCAAGACCTTATATCCTCGACTTTTTTTGCCTGGGAAATACGTCTTCGAGAGTTGCTCGAAGACGCGTGCTCCAACAACTCGTGAAAGGAATTCTGGACTCCAGCATTCCTTTTACTTTTTGAGGGCCTCGATGCCGGGTAGTTTTTGTCCGGAGAGGAAGTCGAGCATGGCGCCGCCGCCTGTGGATAGGAACAGATGCGGGTTTGCCTTGACTTTGAGTTTTTTTATTAGCGAGAACGAAGCCGTGGTTTCGCCGCCGCCCACGACGGAGAAGGCGCGCTTATTTTTGAGAATTGCCCGCCAGACAGCCCTCGTGCCTTCTTTGCAACCAGTTTCTTCAAATTTTCCCATGGGGCCGCCCCATACGATTGTTTTTGCTTTTTTAATAATTTTTACGTAGCGCGTCCGCGCTTTTGGACCAATATCCGCAATCATGTCGTTTTTCCACACGTTGTCTTCTGGTATGATGATGTTTTTTCTATTTTTGATTTTTTCTATGTTTGCTTTGGCGTCAAAGAGCGATTCTTTGATTTCTCTGCCTCTCGCGCGGGCAAAGGTGTTTGCGACTCCTCCTCCCAAAAGAATAAAATCGGCTTTTTTCAAAAAGTATTGCAGTATTCCCGCCTTGTCTTCGATCTTGGCTCCTCCCACGATGAGCACAAGCGGTTTTTTATACTGTTTCATTGCCTTATGCAGGGACTTGATTTCTTTTTCAAGCAAAAGGCCCGCGTATGATGGCAGGAATTTTGTAATCGCTTCCACGCTCGCGTTTGCGCGATGAGATACGGCAAAGGCGTCGTTTATGTACACATTCCCAAGAGAGGCGAGTTCTTTCGCAAAGACCATGTCGTTTTTTTTCTCGCCCTCAAAGAAGCGGAGGTTTTCGAGAAGGATGAAACTCTCTTTTGTTTTGGCTATCTTCTCTTTTATTGTTTTCAAATTATAGTCCGGTATGAAGGCGACTTTTGCTCTGATTTTTTTCGCGAGAAGAGGAGCGAAGTTTTTCAGCGAAAGCGAAGGATCCGGTCCATTTGGTCTTCCCCGGTGGCTTAGAATGATTGTTTTTACCTTCGCGTTTTTTAGAAGCGCGAGCGTTGGAATAATCGCGGAAAGGCGGTAGACGTCTCCGATGTCTCCGGCCTTGATATTCAAATCAACGCGGAGAAGGGCTGTTTTGCCTTTTAGTTTGTGTATGGAGAGTCGGTTTAGATATTTTATTTGCATGGAATTATCATACCACAAACCCGCCTCAAGGGCGGGCCTTCGCCTCGCCAAAGTGGCTTCGGCCACGCAGGCGGGTCAAATTATGTACAGTGATATCCCGGCAAACTCTACTGTCCCACGCTCGAGGCGCAGTATCATCGAGATCCGGAGCTTTTACTTCCGAGTTCGGGATGGATCGGGTAGGTCACTCCGGACTTAATCACCGAGAAATCACTATGCATAATTTTTCATTATTATTGTAACAAGCAAATTTTCCAGGGTAGAACCCCTTACATTGCTCGGTTGCGAGCAAGGGCCCCGTACAACCAACCGTAGTTGTAGTACTGGGCAAGAAGGACTATTAGTACTCCTCGGCTTAATCCCTTACGGGACTTCCACCTAGAGCCTATCAACCTGGTAGTCTTCCAGGAGTCCCGTCCGGCTTGCGCCGAACTGGTGTTTAATCTTGGGAGGGGCTTCGTGCTTAGATGCTTTCAGCGCTTATCCCTTCCGAACATAGCTACTCGGCGATTCAGCTGGTGCCAAAGCCGATAGACCAGAGGTTCGTTCAATCCGGTCCTCTCGTCGTTTCTTCCCCTGTTTCCAGGAGCACAGACTATATCTTCACCCGTTTAATTCCTCAATTAAAAAGAATTAACGAGGGCGGTAGCATGTTACCCACACGAGCTGTCATTTTTATAAAATGATTCCTCTCTGTATGGGTCTGACGCCAAAGCGTCAAGTCGTTACGGGGTCAAACCTAATCTTTTGAGTAGCGCGTCTTTCGTAAGAGTACTTCCGCTTTTGTAATTTTCGTATCTTATGATAAATACGAATTTTACAATTTTGCGAAGTTCAGTATTCGATAACTTACTCATTTTTTTGGATTCGAGTAATGCGCATGCTTGTATCAGCGTCTGCGCCTGTTTCGCCTTGAAGCGAATAAACGGTTTAAGCTCGGTAAGAACCTTCTTTACCCGGTTAAATCCGTTGATACGAAGCTCGGTTATACCATCCTTTCTATGTGAAATATATCCGATCTTCAATATCTTGCGAATCCAATGTAGATACTCTTCATGACGGGCATCTTGATAGAAGCAGATTGTTGCCATAAAGCGCGCGCCGTATTTTGTATCGTTGCGCCCCTTTACTTGAAGCATTAAACTGCCATCGCCATCAAGAAAACCCGCGATGTACGCTCTCCTTATATTAAATTGACTTCCCACGGTATTATCATATCACTTTTTCGGTCCTCAAGCGAGTTTCATGTATATGGACCGCAATACATCAAACTCTTGGGCTGAATTGTGACGTAGACTTCACCGTTATAAGCTACGTTGTCATTATGGATCTCTCCATAAAGTAGCAATTGCTTACTAGGATCAACTTCCCTCAAACACCCCACGCCGACAGCAGATAGAGACCAACCTGTCTCACGACGGTCTGAACCCAGCTCGCGTATCACTTTAATTGGCGAACAGCCAAACCCTTGGAAGCTTCTCCACCTCCAGGATGTGATGAGCCGACATCGAGGTGCCGAACCTGGTCGTCGCTGTGGACGCTCGGACCAGACTAGCCTGTT
>JAUYPG010000068.1 GCA_030695805.1 Nanobdellota archaeon | reverse complement strand
AATGAGTACGGACATCAAGGTTAACAACCTCCTCGCCCGACTGGATATCTCGGATAAAAGATGTCCGGCCATCAGACAACTGAATAACTGTCCGCGGATGAAGACAATGTCCAATCCCCAAAGAACCCGGGAGTTCCTTCCCCTTCAGTTTCTCCGTGAGCGCGTCAATTTTGCCAACCGACCGCACCCGCCGAATTTTTCCGTCATGCAAAATCGCGATACCCGCGCTGTCATATCCACGATATTCAAGCTTGCGAAGCCCCCGAAGCAAAATCGGAAGCGCCTGCTCTTTTCCTGTGTATCCTATTATTCCGCACATATACTGATGAATTCTATTTTCTATTTTCCCCCGCCGCGAGCGGGATCCCGCTGTGGCGGGATATTTTCTCAATTCTCGTTTTTATGCACCTCAACGCCTCCCGAAGATTACGAACTACCTTATCCGCCCTCCGTGAACGAATATCGCTCTTATGACGCGCTACCTGAAGAATAATAGCACGGGGAATATGCTTTTTCACATCATCAACCACAGATTGTTTATCATCCAAAAACACAACAATCTCACGAGGACTCGCGAGTCCCCGAATAAAAACCCCCTTATTATCGTTCTCCAAAATATGAATTCTGTCAAAAAACTTCATAAGTCCGCTCGTCTCGCACTTCCTCTTTTGAAACTTTTTGTTCCCCGAAGTCACGAGATGGAGCTCAAAGTCAATTCTCTTCAATTTCATCAAAAATGGACGCGCCTCCTTGTACACACAGGGCGCGCTCTTGCCCTTAAACACGTGGATTGCGCGAAGAATTTTTTCACTACGAAGGCGCGGATGCTTTTCCTTAAGACGCGAAATATAATGCTTCTGGTCATCGCGTCCGATTTCTTTTTTCATCTTCTCATATTCGCGCCGCGCCTCAATTCGCGAAATGCCGTATCGCTCAAAAAAACGGAAATACTCCCGCTTATGCCGAGCAATGTCAAAGAGCACTCCGTCGAAATCAATAAACGCTCTCATGACAACACTTTCAACTCTTTACCTACCTTTTCGCAGACCGAAAGCGCGAACTCCAAATCATGCTCCTCGTGTATGGCGGACGGCATAAGCCGAATCCGCGCCCTTCCTTTTGCCACCATGGGGAACTTGATTGCCGTGGCATACACTCCTTCTTCATACAAACGCCCGCTGAAATCCCGCGCCAAAACCTCCTCCCCAATCATAAGAGGAGTAATCGGACTCTTGCTTGCCCCGCAATCAAACCCGATCTTCAAAAGTCCCTCTTTCAAAAACCGTACCCGCTCCCACAGACGTTTCACGAGCTCGTCCGACTCTTCTAAAATCTTCACCGATTCGATAAGCGCCGCGGTGTCAGGAATTGAGAGCCCGTTTGAAAAAAGAAACTGCCTCGCCTTCTGCCGGTAAAATTCAATAAGCGGCTTCTTGCCAGTAATAAATCCGCCCATAACCCCGAACGCCTTAGAAAGAGTCCCGACCTCAATATCCACCTCGCCGGAAATTCCAAAGTGATGCGTAATCCCACGCCCATGCTCCCCCAACACGCCCTCTCCATGCGCGTCGTCAACCATGGTCATACACCCATACTCCTTCGCGAGCGCGACAATTTCCGGCAAGGGAGCAAGGTCTCCGTCCATGGAAAACACTCCATCCGTTACAATAAGCACCACCCGCTCCTGCCCGTCCGCGCGCGGAGTTTTTCGTACAGCCGCGGCCTCCTCAAGTTTCACCCGCAAGTCCGCCATGTCATTATGTTTATAAATAAACTTGTTCCCCACCTGCGCGAGCCGGATCGCGTCAATGATCGAGGCGTGGTTCAATTCGTCCGAAATCACGACATCTTCTTTTCCCAAAAGCGTCTGGATCGCGGCAAGATTCGCCACATATCCGCCCTGGAGAACAAGCGCGGCCCTCGCCTCGCTAAAGCTTTGGCGAAGCGGGTCCGCGCCCTTAAACTTCGCGAGCCGCTCTTCAAGCTCAATGTGCAAAGCGTGCGTGCCGGAAAGCGCGCGCACCGAGCCCGTCCCAACACCGTACTTCTCTATTGCCTCTCGCGCCGCGCGCACGAGCCGAGGATGGCTCGCAAGCCCCAAATAATTATTAGAACAAAGATTCAGCTTCTTCTCTCCCCGAATCGTCAAATACGCGCCCTGCGGCGACTCAATGGTCTTAATGTCATTATAAAGCCCCTGATTTTTTAATTCTAAAATAATTGTTTCGAAATCCATATTCCCAATAAAATTATCAATTTCCAATGTTCAATTTTCAATTGATAATTGATTCATTGATTGAAAATTGAGAATTGATAATTGAAAATTAATCATCAAGGAACGAGGAGGACTTTCCCGCACTCCCCGCTTTTCATCACCCTCATTGCCTCCTCAAAATCCTTCAGCGGAAACCGATGCGTAATCATATTGTGAAAATCAAGTTTGCCTGACACAAGCATCTCGTTCGTGGTGTGCCACGTCTCCCATATCTTCCTTCCAAAAACGGATAAAATTGTAATCTCTTTGTTGATTAAATACTTTCCCCAGTCCACGGAGATCTCGTCCTTCGGAATCCCGAAGGCCACAATTGTTCCCGCGGGGCGAACCGCGTCAAAGGCGGTCTGGATGCCGAGCCGACTCCCGCTCATCTCAAGCACCACGTCATACGCGTCCCTGTCTTCAAAATCCGAGGTTGAACTTACGCGATCAAACCACCCGGTTTTCTCCGCGAGCCCCCTCCGATAAGCGGAGTTATTCATACCAACAATTTCATGAGCCCCCTGAAACCGCGCCACAGCTCCGGCGCAAAGGCCTGTTGGTCCAAGCCCCACAACAAGCACTCGCTTGCCCTGAACTCCTGCCTTTGTAACCGCGTGCACCGCGTTCCCAAATGGCTCCTGTATGCTCATGACTTCCAAAGGTATCCGTCTGTCATTTTTCCATGTGGTCTTCAAAGGAATGGTGGCGTACTCCGCGAAACTCCCATCCCGCCCAATGCCAAAAAGTTTCATGTTCTCACACACATGAAGATTGCCTTCCTTGCACGTCAAACAATTTCCACAAAAAATATGCGTCTCCGAAGAAACGAGATCCCCGGGTCGAATAGATCCTGAGCTTGTCGAAGGGCTACCTTGACCCGCATTTACTTCCAAAACCTCTCCCACCAGTTCATGCCCAATAATAGTAGGCGGCTTGATGTGTGCCGCGGCCCATGGAATCCAATCGTAAATTCCAATATCCGTGCCACAAATCGAGGCGTATTTTACCTTTACTAAAACCTCCCCCTCCTTGGGCTTCGGCTCCGGCACTTCTTTCACCGAAACCCCCGGCGCCGGATGTTCTTTAAGTACGGCTAACATGGCGTTTATAATAACGCCTCCTTAAAAAGAGGGCAAATAAATGAAGTCCCTCGGAACTTTGGCAAGAGCCAAAGAATCCGAGGGATAAGACTCACTCACCGACGGCAACTAGCCACCGGCGAGCGGCGACGAAACGATGCAAAACCGAGCCCAACTGTTCGCCCGACCAAACTCCCGGGAGGTGGAGATGGGCGTGCTTGCGCGGGTCCACCCAGGAGAGGTCGAGGAGCGCGATCGGCGTCTTCCCGTCAGAAATAGGGTATGCCTCGAAGAAGGCAACTACCCACGGGATTTCTTCGGCAAGAGTGCCGTTGCCGTGCTCCGCAATCCTCTCTCGCACCTCTTCGAGATTGCGGCATTCGGGCACCAAAACCAGTTTAAACTCCCGTGGGGGACCGCCCCCCTCAGGCACGAGAGAAAAAACTTCGCCCTCGGCCGGGTATGTGCGCCCGCCGTGAACGACGTTTCGTGTGGCCATCTCTGGCCTCCTTTTTTAGCCCATCCAAAGCCCCCTGCCGCCATGGCGAAAGGACTAGGATAAACACTGATAGTACCAAAAACAATAAACCACAAAAATAACTAAATGTCAAAAACGAAATTCACCAGCCGATCTTTCACAAAAATCACCTTGCCCTGCCTGCCCGCCAAAGCCCTGGCGTCGGCGGGAGCCACGCCGAAGGGCTTTTTCACATATTTACTAATACGTTCGTTAGCAAGCGCCAACTTCTCCGCCTCCTCCTGTGAAATTCCCTTCTCCGCCGTAATCGTAGCCCGCATCTTTCCATTCACCTGCACAACCAACTGAAACGTCTCATCCTCTATCAACTTTTCGTCATATTCCGGCCACGCCTCCAAATGAATTGACTGAAACGCAGATTCTCGCGAATAAAGCGCAGATGCGCACGGATTCTTTTCTGCGTTTATCTGCGTGGTAATCTGCGTAAATCTGCGTTTCTGCCAGATTTCTTCGGTTATATGCGGCGCGAACGGCGCAAGCAATTTCAGGAAAAGTTGTAAGTTATAAGTTGTGAGTTGTAAGTTCGCTTTTTCAATTTCATTAAAACAAATCATCATCGCGGAAATCGCCGTATTAAACCGAAACCCTTCAATATCTTCCGTAACTTTTTTAATTGTCTTGTGTAGAACTTGTTCTATCCTGAGCGAAGTCGAAGGACTACCTTTTTCCGCATTTCCTGAGTCCTTTTGAAAAAATCGCCACACCCTCTCCAAAAAGCGTCTTGGCCCCAGTATCCCCTCCTCACTCCACGGAATATTCCCGTCAAACGGCCCCATAAACATTTCATAAAGTCGGAGTGTATCAGCGCCGAAAGTAGCAACCACGTCATCAGGACTTATTACATTCCCATATCGCTTGCTCATCTTCCGCCCGTCCGCCCCCCCAATAAGCCCCACATGTTGAAGCCGAGTAAATGGCTCATCCGTGGACACCACTCCGATATCAAACAAAAACTTATGCCAAAAACGAGCGTAAATTAAATGCCTTGTCGCGTGCTCCGCCCCTCCCACATACATATCAACCGGAAGCCAAGGAGTTTTTAACTTTGAACTTTCAACTTTTCCTTCGACCCCGAGCTCAGGACCGAGGGGCAACTTTAATCTCTCGCCTACCGCGTACGCGATATAGTACCAAGAGGATCCCGCCCACTGGGGCATCGTATTTGTCTCTCGTTTCGCCGCGCCTCCACACTTCGGGCACTTCGTATTCACCCACTCACTTATATTCGCAAGCGGCGACTCCCCCGTCCCGGTCGGCTCATAACGCTCCACCTCCGGCAACTTCACCGGCAACTCATCTTCAGGAACCGCCACCGCGCCACACTTCTCACAATGAATAAGCGGAATCGGCTCCCCCCAATAACGCTGGCGAGAGAAAACCCAGTCCCTTAACTTGTATTTTATTGTTTTCTTCCCACCCACAAATTTTGTAATCTCCCATTTCGCTTTCTCGGATTCCATTCCGTCAAATTTCCCGGAGTTCACCATCTCGTCCAACTCCGTATATACACTTCCCTCATACGCATACTTATTTTTCAAAAGCGCCTCAAGCACACACTTGTTGTTATTAAACGAAACGCGTTGCATCACTTCCTCTGGCATCATCCAAACAATCTCATGTTTTGCCTGCTCCTTCCTTGAAATCTCACTCTGTGTCCCATCACACACTTCAAGAAGCACAGGATAATCAAGGCGTGAACGCCATTCCTTTTTATGTTCTGCGTAAAAATGCGACTCAATGGGGAAATCAAAAACGCGCGCAACTGTGGCATGCAGTCCCGTCTCCTCCAGAACTTCTCTTATCGCGGCCTCTTCTATGCTCTCGCCTTCATCAATCCCTCCAATAATAGGAGTGAGCCAGTCGTACTCCCTCCACTGAAGCATAAGCACCTTCCCATCTTTACGCCTCACAACTCCATTAATCGTGCTCCTATGCACCGCGTCATCTCTTTTGTCTTCTTTACCAAATACAGGACGAATAACTTGCCTCATCGGTAAACCAAATTTCTTCGCAAACTCAAAATCCCTCTCATCATGCGCCGGAACAGCCATAATCGCTCCTGTCCCATACCAGCCGAGCACATAATCCGCCACCCAGACCGGAATCTCCTCCCCATTCGCGGGATTTATTGCCTTGATGCCCTTCAACTCCACTCCGGTTTTGTTATACCCTGAGCTTGTCGAAGGGCCTCCCTCCGCAGTGCGCTCCACCTCACCTCGCGATTTTGCCTTTTCAATATAATCTTCAACTTCATTCCAGTTTGTGATTTGTGATTTGTGATTTGTGATTTCCGAATGCTCGGGACTAAGTACGAGGTAAGTCGCCCCAAATAAAGTATCCGGCCTCGTCGTGAATACTTTGACCTCCGTCAAGGTCGCGGAATTGCGCTGACTTGACGCTGAACTAAGCTGACCGTTTCCGCGTAATTCCGCGTTAGAGTCCGCGTCCATCCGCGCGGAGCGAAGAACCTTAAAAGTAATTTCCGCTCCTTCGCTCCGACCGATCCAATTCCTCTGCGACTCCTTGATTGACTCTGGCCAATCCAACTCCTCTAGCCCTTCAAGTAACCTCTCCGCGTAATCCGTAATCTTCAACACCCACTGCCTCATCGGCTTCTTTTCAACTAACGTCCCGCACCGCTCGCACCTTCCGCCATCCAAATCCTCATTCGCAAGCCCTGTCTTGCACGACGGACACCAGTTTATCGGCTCGTACGACTGATACGCCAAACCCTTTTTGAACATCTGCAAAAAAATCCACTGCGTCCACTTATAAAACTCCGGGTCAGTCGTGTTTATCTCTCTCTCC
>JAUYPG010000064.1 GCA_030695805.1 Nanobdellota archaeon | reverse complement strand
CTCCCGCGCCGCGTCTTCCGGAATCTGATATTTCCAATACAAAAACGCCACGATGCAAAGCGCGATCACAACCGCGAAAATTACCCACGGAACATTATAATGATGTTTCTGCGTTCGAACTCCATTTACCATATACATAGTATACAACAAAACCAATAACGCGACAAAAGACCTGTGCATATCTCCCGCCACGCGTTGCCATTTTTCCATTTCTCCCCTAAAATATGATACGAAAGACAAGCCCCTATAGCTCAGTTGGTAGAGCTGCTCCCTCTTAAGGAGAAGGTCCCAGGTTCGAATCCTGGTGGGGGCACCATGAAAGCAATCATCGCCGCCGCAGGCCGTGGCACCCGCATGCAAGGCCTTTCAAAAGACAAGCCAAAGCACCTGATAGAGGTCGCGGGCAAACCATTCCTCTATTATGTGTTAAAAAATCTAAAAGAAGGAGGAGTAGAAAAATTCATCCTCGTCGTGGGCTATCACGCCGAAGCCATGGAGAAATTCGCTAAAAATTACAGAGACGAATTTCAGATAACGCTCGTAAACCAGTTCGAAAAATTCGGCGAAGAAAAATACGGCACCTCGGTCCCCGTCGAAGTAGCGGAGTCGGAAACAAAAAACGAACCCTTCCTCGCAATCTACGGCGACAATCTCTACTCCCCCAAAGACGTAAAACGTCTTATTGAAACCGACGACTTTAATTACATTTCAGTCATCCGCCACGAACATCCGGAAAAATACGGAGTCGCAGTAACGGATGAAAATGGATTCCTCACCAAAATCGTAGAAAAACCAAAAGAATATGTCTCAAATTTCATAAACACCGGCCTCTACAAATTCACTCCGGAAATTTTCAACGAGGTAAAAAAAGTGCAAAAATCGCCCCGCGGCGAATACGAACTGACCGATGCCGTCCAAAAACTCGCCGAACGTCGTCGCGTCAAAGTTCTAAAACTCGAGGACTACTGGATGGACTTCGGCAAGCCCGAAGACATCGAAAAAGTAGAGCAATTTCTGAAAAAACAAAAAAACAAATAAAAAAAACGGGAGTGGAATAAATCCACTCCCGAAAACATCTCCTTCTAGAGGAGAACTTTGTTGAGGGCGTATTCAATCACGTCCTGCGCTCCGATGCCCATGAGAATAGGAATTAGATCGCGGACGCGCCAGGTATCCACCACCGTCTCCAGAGCAACCCAATCCGGGTCGGTCAGCGGAGAAATCGTCGGCCGTTTCATCGCCGGAAGAACGAGAAGTACCTCGTCCAAACACGATGTTGGCACATTCATTTTTAGCCCGACCTTCGACTCGGCGTCGAGCGCTCCCCGCAGGAGCATGGCGATGTTCCCGATTTTCTTCCGCTTCCAAGGGGCTTCCCAACTCACGTGGTTTGCCACGAGAAGCGTGGACGTTTCCATTATCTCGTCCACGATGCGAAGTTTACTTGCCCGGAGAGAGTCCCCCGTCTCCGTCAACTCGACAATCGCGTCGCAGAGATACGGGGTTTTTGCCTCGGTGACGCCGTGCGAGAAACACACTTCCGCTTGAACGCCGCGCTCCGTGAGCCACTGTTCCGTCACGCGGACGAGCTCCGTGTAGATGAGCTTCCCTTGTAGGTCGCGAACGCTCCAAATATCCGACTCTTCCGGTACAGCAAGCACCCATCGCGCCGAGCAATTCGTCGCTCGGCTGTAAACAAGCTCTGCCACCGTGCGGACATCCGCGCCACACTCGACGACCCAGTCCTTCCCCGCCAACCCGAAATCCAGCACGCCCTTCTCGACGTAGAGCGCCATCTCTTGTGGCCGAAGAAGCATCCCTTCCAGATCGTTGTCGTCGAAGGTGATATTGTAGGAGCGCGAGGAAATGAAAGCTTGGTAACCCGCCTTCTCAAAAAGGCGAACAGTCGCGTCATGGAGGCTTCCTTTCGGAATGCCGACTTTCAGAACGTCCATGGCGTTCATATCAACTCCTTGTCACAATCCCCGAAAGATCAGGACGATCCTGATTCAATCGAATAGTCCCGTCCGTGGAGATTGACCGAAAGAAACAACTGCGGTACAACTCATGACACGCGACGCCCTCTTGTATCACACGGATCAAGAGGCAATCCTCATCGCAGTCAACAGCGATGGACTTCAGGGTTTGGAAGTGTCGAGAGGTCTCTCCCTTCACCCACAGCTCCTGACGCGAACGACTCCAAAACGTGACGAGGCCAGTCCACAACGTCTGACGGAGCGCCATCTCGTTCATCCACGCAAACATAAGCACGTCCCCATTTTCATCATCCTGGATGATGACGGGAATAAGCTCATCAGAATTCCACTTGAGAGAGGAAAAAAACTCCTCTACCAGAGAGGAAGCTGCAGTCGAAACGTCTCTCATGACACACCTCTTGTCAAAGAACAAATCCCCGAAAAGTCGGGGCGCTTCTGGGCCGAGAATACCAGCCCATACATAAAAGGTTTTCGATTAAAACAAGTTCTACGAACACCGCTTAAGCATGGACTTGTATCCGCCCATGCCATGATGAATCCAATAATTGACGCGCGAAATCGTCGCGGAACTCATATTGGTCTTCCTCTCAATCTCTTCAAACGTCATCTTCTTCGCAAGCATCCGCGCGACCGCCCACCGACGGCTGATGTATTGAAGCTCCTCCAAAGTCAAAACATCACGGAAAAACGCAAGCGCCTCCTCCTCGTTCCGCAACTTCAAAACCGCCCGCGCGAGCTCTTGCACCTCCTTAGATTGTAACTGTTTTTCCAGCTCCATATACGTATAACACGTACAAACAAAACTGCTTATACTTTAACACTTTAAAGCATAGCAAATAGGAAAAAAGATGTCAAGTGACAATAGGGGGCCTGTCAATAGAAAACCTGTCAATAGCAGGCAAGGGGGACGCCACTACACAAAAAATTTGAGAGCTTTCTAGAGAAAAGGTATAATACATACCAATATGTTGCGCCACATCTTAGCTTCCGACCAATTCTCCCGCAAAGATATAGAGCGTTTCTGCCGCCGTGCCGCCCAGTATAAGGCACTGCTGAAAAATAAAACATCCCGCCTGAAACTCCAAAAAACCTTCCCAGGGCGACTCATGCAGTCGCTCTTTTTTGAGCCCTCAACCCGAACCGATCTCTCCTTCCGCGCCGCCGCGCACCATCTGGGCATGACGGTTCACCAGGTTGCGAACGCGAAAGAATTTTCCTCCGCGGTCAAAGGCGAACGCCCGGAACATACGGGTCGTGTAATTTCTGGCTATTATTCCGACGTCATTGTGGTTCGTCACCACGAAGAAGGCGGCCCCGCGAAAATCGCGGAACGAAGTTTGGCGCCAGTTATAAACGCCGGAGACGGCGGAGGAGAACATCCAACCCAAATGCTCCTCGATATGTTCACCATCCAAGAACGCTTCAAAAAAATTGACGGCATCCGCGTCGTCTTGGCCGGAGACCTGAAGTATGGAAGAACCACCCGCTCCCTCGCGATCGCACTCTCAAAATTCAACAACGTGGAACTTATCTTCGTGGCGCCGAAAGTGCTTGAGATGAAAAAAGACATTATAGAACGCCTAAAAGAAACGAGCGTCCGAATAACCAAATTTGAAAAAATGGAAGAAGTATTTCAGTGCCCTTTTGATGTCTGGTATCACACGCGCGTGCAAAAGGAACGTCTGAAAAATGAAAAACTAACCAAAGAAGATCAAAAAACATTCACCATAACAACGGAACACTTAAAACGTTTTCCTAAAAAAGCAATTCTCATGCACCCCCTCCCCATCGCCGGAGAGATCACAGAAGAGGTGGACCATGACCCCCGCGCCATCTACTTCACCCAGTCCGACAATGGACTCCCCATGCGCATGGCCATCCTCGAATGGGTGCTCCGCGGTGTACAATAAAAAGAATGATCCCCCTTGAACTCCCTATCGAAAATCTCCCGCGCATAAGCAAATACTTCGTCTCGAAATTTAAACGCATGGGAGTGAAAACCATTCACGACCTCCTTTACCACTTCCCCGCGCGCTACGAGGACTTCTCCGAAATCCGGAGTATTTGCGATCTCATTCCGAATGAAACAGCAACGATTCAGGGAAAAGTGAAGACAATAAAAACCAGGCAGGCATGGAAAAGGCGCCGCATGCAAATCACTGAAGCCACCGTGAAAGATGGCTCCGGAGAAATCCAAATTATCTGGTTCAATCAGTCCTACGTTGCGCATCAGCTTGCTCCCGGAACACCCATAAGCATTTCAGGAAAAATCTTTGCGTCCCACGACAAGCTTCAGATGAAAAATCCGACATTCGAAGTTCTTCACGACTGGAAAACCGAAACAACCCATACCGCGAAGGTGGTGGCAACATATCCCGAAACACAAGGTCTTACCTCAAAAGGCATCCGCCACTTTATAGATCTCGTATTGCATGGACTGCCAAACATCGAAGACCCGCTCCCCAATGAAATTCTCCACAAGTTGGGCTTCCCCAAAATAAACGAAGCGCTAAAAAACATTCATCAGCCAGAAACCATAGAAGACGGCCTCCGCGCAGGGCGTCGCTTTTCCTTTGAAGACCTCTTTTATCTCCAGCTCTTTAATCTCCAGGAAAAACAAAAACTAAAAGAAGAGCATGCCTCGGAAATTCCCATTAAAATAGAAAACATAAAAACACTGCTAGAAACCCTTCCCTTCGATCTCACTCCCTCGCAAAAAACTGCACTCTGGGAGATCGTCCAAAATATGGGCCGTGATCACCCCATGAACCGCCTCCTTCAGGGAGACGTGGGCTCCGGAAAAACCATAGTTGTAGCAGTAGCCGCCCTCCTCGCGGCCGAAGAGGGCTTCCAAATCGCTTTTATGACGCCCACCGAAATCCTCGCTCGCCAGCATTTCGAAACCATGAAAAAATTCTTTCCGAAAACCGAGGTAGGCCTTTCCCTCCTCACATCCTCCGAATCCCGCGCATATTACGGAGAAAACCTGGAACATGAAACGAAAAAATCAGAGCTCAAAAAAGAAATTGAATCCGGAGCTGTAAAAATCATATTCGGCACTCACGCGCTTCTTCAAAAAGATGTCTCCTTCAAAAACCTCGCGCTCATCATCATAGATGAACAGCATAGATTTGGAGTCCGCCAACGCGCCGCGCTTATTCGCAGATCAACGCAGATAGAAACGCAGATAAACGCAGATAAGGAATTTCCCTCGAAAGAACTAACATATGCGATCCGTGGAGCCTGCTTCGAGGTATTCAACACAATCGGATCAGGATTCAAAGAAACAATTTACCAGCGTGCACTTGAAGAGGAGTTCAAAAAAAGAAAATTGTCTTTTGAAAAAGAAAAAACGCTGACCATACAATACGAGGGTAAAAACGTCGGTACATATCGTCCGGACTTCGTGATAAGCGAACAAGTAATACTGGAAACAAAGGCGCTTCCCTTCATTGGAAAAATCGAAGAAAAACAGGCCTGGCATTATCTCCGAGGTTCTGAATACAAAGTGCTACTCTTAATAAACTTCGGAAAAGAAAAATTAGATATGAAGAGAATCATATATGACACAGCGAGAAACAATACTCAAAATCTGCGTGAATCTGCGTCCCATCTGCGTGAATCTGCGTCTTTGCCACATTTCCTAAGCATGTCCGCCACCCCCATACCCCGAACATTAAGCTTGACTCTCTGGAGCGATCTCGACCTCTCCCTTATAACCGAATTGCCGAAAAACAGACAGCCCATCACCACGAAAGTCATACCTCCGGAAAAACGAGATGACGCTTATGCTTTTATCCGCGATGAAGTAAAAAAAGGAAGACAGGTATTCGTTGTCTGCCCGCGCATCGAGCGAAGCGAAGATGCGCATCCCGAGCAAGGCGAGGGACATCCTTATTCGTGGATATCCGACATCCAAACATTAAACGTAAAATCAGTAAAAGAAGAATACGAAAAACTTTCAAAAAAAATCTTTCCGGACCTGAAGGTGAAAATGCTCCACGGCAAAATGAAACCAAAGGAGAAAGAAGAAGTTATGAGGAAGTTCAAAGACGGGGAGTTAGACATTCTCGTTTCAACTTCCGTTATAGAAGTAGGCGTGGATGTGCCGAACGCGACCATTATGATGATCGAAAGCGCCGAACGTTTCGGCCTGGCCCAACTCTACCAATTCCGCGGCCGCGTGGGCCGCGGAGCGCACAAATCACACTGCCTCCTTTTCACCGAATCCTCTTCCAAATCCACGGCCCTGCGCCTGCGGGCAATCGAGAAGGCGAAAAACGGAATGGAGCTCGCGGAATACGACTTAAAGCAACGCGGCCCCGGCGAATTTTTAGGAGAAGTCCAGACCGGCATGCCCGACCTCGCGATGAAAGCGCTCCAGCATCCGGACCTCGTAAAAGAAGCGCGATATGTGGCGAAAGAACTCCTCGAAAAAGACCAAGGCCTGGAGAATCATCCCCTCCTGAAGGAACACCTCAAAACATTCGAATCCCGTATTCATTGGGAATAAAAATTGTCTCCAAAATTATCCCGAATACACGTTACTAAAATGCATAGACGGCCGTCTATGCATTTTAGTAAAAATATTATACGCGGTCTTCCTCGTATTCAATGTAATTGATACGAAGTCCAAAGCGCTCCGCAAGCGTCTGCTCAGAGCGCGCCGTCTGGGAATTCTCCCATCGCGGAGCAAAAAACACATCCGTGATAAAACCGGATTTCAAAATCTCGCCCGCGAAATCAGTATAGTGGTGCGAAGTATGTCCAGCGTCTTTCAGGCGCCGAAGTGTCTCCGGCGTAAACGCGTCTTGCAACGTAAAAATGGGAAAATGATGCATTTCCTGCAAGACCCCGGCGAGCCGTATAAGCTCTTCCCTATTTTGCAACACGCGCCCAGGCCCGTCGGACGTAAGAACTCCTGATACATACCCAATCCGCGGATAATTGTACTCACTCCGAAACTTCCGCAATATGTGGATGATATGCCCGTACGCGTCTTCAAAATTCCGCACAAGCCCAGCCGCGTCTCGAAGTTGAGTTCTCATATCATAATTATAACGTATTTATAGATTCGTACTCGAACAAACTTCATATAAATTCTGCGTGGGTCGGTCTACCGCACCTCCGCCTTAAACTGCTCCGCCGTCTCTTTGTAAATCTCATTTTGAATCGCGTCCACCTCGCTTGAAACAAGCGTTCTCTCACTGCTCCGGTACACAATGCGATAGGTATAGCTCACGCGCTCCTTTCCAAACTTTTCGGCATCCTCATACATATCGAGAAGCCGAACCTCCTCAACCAAGTCCCCGCCGATATCGCGAATCAAATCAAAATAATTATTCGGCACAAAATCCTTCCCTACTACAAACGAAACATCCCGGGTAATAGGCGGGTACTTGCTCACCTCCTCATGCCTCTGCCCGAGTTTGAGTTGACGCTTGACGCGCGGGTCCTCCGACCACAAAAGACGAATATCAGGCAAGGCCATACTAAGAATCGCAAGCCGCTCCAAACCAAAACCAAACGCCCAGCCGTTATAAACCTCCGGATCAATATCAAGGGACTTCAACACATTCGGATGCACCAATCCGCTTCCCAAGACCTCCACCCATCCTCCATCGGCATTTTTCACCTCCATCTCCACGCTCGGGTCGGTGTACGGAAACGAATCAATGTTAAAACGATATTCCATATCAGCGCCGAAAATCGCCTTCGCAATATCCGCCAAAATTTCTTTCAAATCATCGGTCGTATAAAGCTTCTCGGATTTCGACCGAAGACCCCACCCGTCAATCTGATGAAACACATTCATGTGCCGCCTATCAATTTCGTCCTTGCGGTACACCTTCCCATACGCAAGCGAACCCACGGCCTCCCGTCTTTGCAAACGCTCCCGAATCGCCGGATGGTTCACATAGTAGTACCACATAACCGTAGTATGCGTCCGCAAGATATTTTTCTTGTCTACATAATAGGTATCGGAAGCGGAACGCGCGGGATGGTCCGGCGGAAAATTAAACAAATCAAAACTTATATCCGCAGGCACAATCTCCGGCACGGTGATGACATCCAATTCCGCCATGCCAGAAATCTTCAAAATTCTCTGAACAAGCTCGCGGATAGGGCTCCCCTCCTGCCGCGAGAGGTCAGGCATCCCGAGATACCGCCTCATGCGCCTGGCCTCAAAGTCACTCCTCTTTTCGAGGCCCATCCGCAATCGCTCCTCCTCTTTCAAGATAATTTCGATATTCATACGAAATTTATGGAGGCCCCGCGTACTGCGGGACACTCAATTTTGTACTCTCGCTTTACTCGAACAAAATTGGTGCGCGGACGACGGGATTTGAACCCGCACCCTCTTCCGTGACAGGGAAG
>JAUYPG010000062.1 GCA_030695805.1 Nanobdellota archaeon | reverse complement strand
ATAAGCGGGATAGCACAGATTTTTGCGACTCGTTCTAAAAATGTTTTAGTGTCGGAATGAATTATGTCCGTTACGTCTGTGATCTCTGCGCCGCACGCAAGCACCACCTTTTCATGTAGGTTTATTCTTTTCCCCTTTGGTGGCGCGTCTTCTGGTTTATATCCTTGGGGTTGGAGCGTCGTGTGGCCAACGTGGGTAAGGTGGGTTGCGTGTGGAGCACTCCTGTTTTTATGGGCAAGAAGCGCAGTAATGGAAGACGTGCCGTCTCCTACTACATGTGGTGGTTCGCGTTTGCAACACGCGACCAGCGACCCTCCGACACACGTTGCTCGGTAAACATCGCCCCGTATGTGGCGCTCGACGATAAAACCGCATGAGATAATACGAACCGCGTGCACGGCGGCGCGCAGTTGAGCGGCGGATGTTATATTCGTTGTAACGTGTTTACTTAGAGAGCCGCTTATCGGTTTGACGACAAGCGGGAAGCCCAGGTTGTCACTGCACCGCATCGCATGTTTCATGCGCCAGCATGTGCGACCGGGCGGGTAGGGCGCGCCCATTTTATGCAATATTTTTTTGAATGCGCTTTTATTGTCGAGTGTGAGGCCTACCTCTTCTCCGATTTCAAGCGCGGGAAGCCTTTCCCACACGCGTCGCCTTCCGTTTAGGATAAAGGAGAAATTGCCGGTGGGACGCTTGCCGACAAATAACCCGCATACAGAGATATTTCTTCTTTCGGCTTCATCAAGAACCACTCTCGTTCTCTCTTGAATATCGCTGTCTGTGGCATACACTGGAATTTCTTTGATAAGGCCGGCGCGAATAAACAAATCAATTGAGCGAGCTAGTATTGTTTTTACTGCGCAAGAGATTGCTTTTTGAATAGGGGCGGGGCAAATGGCAAGCAATTTTTCAGCGTGGTATGTGAGAAATGTTTCCGTTATACTCACTACTCTTTCCGGGAAAGAGTGGCTTTCGTTATATGGGTCGCAATGAATACATGATGTGGTAGTCATTTTACAAAATGAAAGATGATTGAAATTGAAGTTGAGGTAATGAGGGAGAGGGGACGCGGGGCGTCCCCTCAGTGATGTGGTCGGGCTAGCGCTTGCGCCCGCCACTGGTGTAGTCGGTCGCTTTGCCGTCCTTGTCGTTCACGGTCTTGCCGCGATAGTCAAGCCCGCGGGGCGAGTAGTGTCGGGTTTCCGCCTTCCCATCGGGGCGTCGTTCCGTGTAGTTGCGCTCCGTTTCTTTCCCATGCGAATCGCGGCTGATTGACTGCTTAGCTCCCATTGGTTATCACCTCCTTTCTGGATAGGCTTTATTTAATATAAAACATTTTTTTGTAGGTGTCAATTCCCTGTGGCGCTGTTCGAATGAAGGGAAACGACTGCTATTTCTTTAGTTTTCGAACAACGCCATTCCCTGTTATGGTTCGATACCTTGGCACCACCTTAAGGTTTGCTAGAGTTTCAAAACAAAACTTTCAAAACCGCAAAAGTTTCTATTGAGTACTTTAGTTCGATAAAGTACTCGCGAAGACAACCAAACCTCTCACTCCCGGTCCGTTACAACATTCCGATCAGCCAGCTGGCGGATCGGAATGTTGTCCTCAAACGATCAAGCCCCCAAATTTTTCCCCGACACAGCCCCGGAACGCACCGTCTTGTAAACACGCGCCGACTCCTCGAGCCGCTTCCGGAGAATATGCAAGCATTGCTCGGCGCACCCCGGGCAGAGGTCCGCGGAAAGACGCTCCCCCGCGGAAAAGTTCCCGCGAACCGAAGTAACATCGGCAAAATCAACCTCCTTTCTGCAAATGTCGCAACGATGAAGAATCATATTTTTCAGAAAACGCTTTGTGTAAACTCTTTATATATAAAACGTGAAACAACCAAAGTTCATTACAATTTTTACTCCGTAAAATACACGGGCACCGCGTACCGCCCGATCTGCAGCAAATTTTCCGGGCTTACAATCTTCAAAAAGAGGACGGTAATGTAGTCATTTGCCGCGTAAGGGCCTCCTGTCAGGGTAAACTTCGCCTCCCCAGACGGAGGGAATCCCGCGCCTGAGGGAAGATACGAATTTCCGTACCCGCCCGAACACTGCGTGGTAGAAGACGCGCGGAAGATGACTCTGTCTGTTGTCGAGTTCCCTGCGCACCCCGCGTATTGCACAAAAAGCCGTGAAAACCCATCATTCAAAATCTCATTGAAAGCGGAGGGTCCCCCCGTCTTATCAGGCACAACCGCATTCAAATAAAACGCCACAAGCGTCCGCGAGATCGGCAAAAGGGCGGCATAGTCGTCAAATTGAAATATAACTTCCCGCGTCGAGGTGCTGTTTATGTGCCCCCACCTGATATTTGAAACAGTAAGCGGCGGCGCGGGAATTGGAACCGTGTACTCTATCCGAGTAGAGCTTGAGAGATTCCCGAAATCATCCTTCGCTCGTACGCCGATAAGGTAGGTCTCCCCGAAATTCAAATTGAGATTAGTTTGCAAACCATACCCGATCAAAGTCCACGCGCCTGAAGATAAGTCCGACGAGGTCGTGTACGCGACCTCATGCGCAATGAAATTGTCGAGCGTGTCCAGGTCTGTTGAGCTCGCGAAGGAAAAAAGAACAGTCCCGCGCGCCTCGTTAAGATTCGCCGAAGGGCTTGACGGCACGGTGGGCGCGGCCTGCGAGGGGGGCGAGGATGAAAAATAATGTTTTGTCCTGTCAATCGCCGCGATCCCCAGCGTCTGCTGTCCCCCTCCGGACTGATAGAAAGAATAGAAGGCCGCGGTAACATAATCATTTGAAGAAAGCGAAATCTGCGATGTGGTGCTCGCGGTCTTCATCAAAAAATGCTTGTCCTCAAGCGCGCCCCAGACGAGGACGCTATTCATAAGTCCCCCGCCCGTGCCGCACGCGCCGGCAGTATGGGGCAAAAGCAAGCTCGCTCCCGGAGCGCTTACTGCCCCAGCGCACCTGTCATACGCGAGACGAAGTATTGAACTTTTATTTATCGGCTCCCATCCCGGCGCCGCATTCGTCAAAAATGTATTCGACGCGTCCGGCTCGCTGTTCAAATAAAATACGATCGCGCTAAATCCCGCGCCCCTCCCGTACACGTCAGGAACAAAAGGATACGCATCGTAATACGCGTCGAGAAGATAACGGTTCCCGCCGCTTCGGGGATCAGCGTAAAAAGAAAGCGAGGTGAAAAAACTCGGCGCCTCAACAAGAAGTGTGCTGGTCACGGAACCGAGTCCCTCCCGATCATACGCGCGGACGGAAAACAAAGTGGAAGTCCCGACTTCAGAAACCGCGTATGAATATGAAGTGCTTGTGCCGGAATACAAAAGCGCGGAACTTGAGGAAAGATTCCGCGCCTCATACAAAACCGTGGAGGTTCCTCCCGCGTAGTCCGCGACCCGGTCCCACGCGAGAGAAATAAGAAGTGAGCTGGAGCTGTACAAGGCGAGCGGCGCGCCCCCCACTCCGACCGGCCCTGCCGGGGCCGCCCGCGGCTCAGGCATATTCAAAGTATTTTGCGGACGCGGAGTCACGCGCAACTCAAAGTCAGTAATGTCCCCCGAGGCGTCGCACCCGTGCCCCGCGTACTCTCCACCTCCTCCCAGTGAAGAGATGCACACACCGCCCGAAAACGCCTTTCGTTCATACGAAGCGTCAGCCGCGAGTGACTCATAAAAAATCTCGTCCACGGTCTCATCCGCCGCGTTCATAAGCACGATCGAATTATTGCTTCCCGCGAGCGTATTCGAGGTCTGCGTGTACCGCGCGTCCGGCGCCGCACTCCCGTTGTACTCTCGGCTTGCAATAAGGAAAAAACCTTTTGCGGCAATGACTCTAGTGGTACTAGCGATATTCATCGCGAGATTCTGCAAATTCCCTCCCGATGTTTTCTTCTTCAAATCCCAACCCGTCAAATCAACTGAAACATCTGTAGGATTCCACAACTCGACAAATTCGTACTTCGCGTCCGCGCCAGAGCCCGCCTGAAATTCGCTTATCACAAGGTGGTTCAATACTGCGGGAGAGGACGTCGCGGCCTCTGACTCCGAAGAAGAAGCGGAAGAAAGAGAAGAAGGAGAAGAGGGCGGGCTGGGAGATCCTCCGCCGCTCGGCGCGATGAATGTATTTTTCGCGCGCGGAGTTCCGTTCTGCACTCCGCTCGTCTGCCACGAGCCGTCATCTTTTCTTTCCATGGTGCCCTTTGAAGAATTGCTTCCCGCGCTCCAGAGCGGGTTCGCGAGCGCCTCATCAACGAGCTGACATCGCGAGTCAAAAAGCCGAAGTCCCTCATCAGAATTTGAAAGTCCTCCGGTATATATGGCGTCGGCGGAAACGCCCGGCACTGAATTATCGTCCGTACGCTCAAAAAGCAGATGCCCGTCCGAAGGAAAACTCGTTCCAGCCGGGAGCGTAATATGAATCTGCTCTCCCTTGTCGAGAATCTGCCAGCCCGAAACATCAACGCTTGATCCAGAACCGTTAAAAACCTCAAACCACTCGTCATTGGCGTCACGGGTCGAGCCCATCCATGCAACCTCGTTTATCCGCGCGCCCCCTCCCTTGGGAGACGCGGAGGTATCATACGAACACTTCTGAAAAGACAAAGCAGGCGGCGCGGACTTGCTCGTCAAGGACTTTGATGAGGAGTTCCCTGTCTCAAGGGATGAGGTTGCCAAAGACAACTTGAGCTCTTCCAAGCTCTTCGCGTCCTCATCCTGCATATCCCCTGAGTCCGCCAGCCGGCGGATCGAAGGGTCCTCCTCCTCTTTCACAATTACAGGAGTCGAATTCACGGCCCGAGGAGTTCCTCCCGGCTTCTCGCTCGTATGCCACAAAAGATTACCCGAACGCTCCATGGTCTGCTTTGTCGCGTTGTCCCCAGCGGGCCACGGAGAACCGGTCAAAACCTCGTCAAGCAGATTGCATTTCGGGTCATAAAGCCGCACTCCCTCTCCGCTATTGGAAAGCGAGCCCGCGTACAAAACATCCGCCTGAACCCCAGGCACTGCGCTCTCGCTCCGCTCAAGAAGTAAAAGCCCATTCACGCCGATCCGCGATCCAGCAGGCAACCGAACTCTGATGTCTTCCTTCAAGTCAACAATCTGGAAACCGGAAACATCAAGCGATCTTCCGGTAGGGTTTCGGACCTCCATCCATTCTTCCTGCGCGCTCCGTGTGGATCCCATCCACGCAATCTCGCTTAACAAAAGAGAATTCCGAAGCGGCTTCTTGCTCGTGGCAAACGAACAAAACGTCTCTGCGTCTTCGTCGTCGTAGGAGGTCGTATCTCCTTTGGAGATCCGACCTCCCCCATCGTCATCGTTTTGCGTCAAAGAAACTTCCTCGGTCTCACCTGAAAAAAACGTATCCTTGAAAAATCCCGCGGCCTTGCCAAAGGCCGAGCCGATATTCCCAAAAAAAGACCCCATCGAATTCGCGAGCTTCGCGACCTCAACTCCCGGGGACCAAAGCCCGCCAAACGGGGTCTTCCCCGCGTCAATGCGGGTAATATGCTGGGGAATATAATCCCTCGCCTCCCTCTCGAAAAGCTCAAGCGCCCCAACTCCATGCGCCACAATCTGCCGAGAGAGGCGGGAGAAGTAGGCGTCGTAAAGTAAATTATATTTTTCTGTGCTATCAAGAGCATATTTTTTAATCTGCCTACTCTGATCGTCAAAATATTCATCCACACTGGACAATCTAAAGTACTGTCTATTTTCATCCACACCATATCCAAAACCCTTTTCCTCTTTAACAATCTTCGGAAACTCATACGCAGGGTCATTGATGCTGTCCTTCGAGAAAAAATACTTGTTTGAGTAGAGCGCCATGGACTCCAGATAGTCCCGAATCGTCCCTTTCGAAACAGAGGAGAGGCCATCCAGTGTTCCGATGCCGTCTCGAATGTTTTTTCTCGTCCACTTTTTCGCGTAATTCTCATAAGGAGATCCTGTGTCTCCAGTAAGTTTTTCAGTCGAGTGGGGATGAGGGTCATTCCGCGTATGGTCAGGTACTCCCATATCCTCGATGAGGTGGAGGGTGTGTCCAAGCGTAAGATACGCCTCATCCTTATCGTTATTCGCGTAATACTCCAAAGCCCGCGTCCATGTGCGGTCGCCTCCGTATCGCTCATACCGCGCCTGCGCGCTTCGGTTATCAACCCAATCAATCGCAGAAAACCAGCCCGTCTTGGGGTCAATGCCCCACGCGATAAACGCGCGCACTACATCAGCGGGCACCTTCCCGAGTTTCTCTCCATTCCACCCGATCTTTAAGATGGGATCGTACAAATGATTCACCCATCTCGGAGGTGTGTCCTCAAGCATGCTTCCTTTTATGAGGAGTTCTTTTTGTTCGGGAGTGATGATCTTCTCCGGATGACGCTTGTTATATTCCTCAACAATCACATCCGTAAGAGCAGGGTGCGTGGTGTCCTCGCCGTAGGCAAACACAAAACGCGGGAAGAAAAAAGTAAAACCTACAAACAAAAACAGCGCCGCGCACAGCGCCGCAAAAACACGCCCACTATATATCACCTGAGCCGAGCGCAGCGAGCCCTGAATAAAATGAAGGGTCTTCCAAGGGCCTGCCATTATTGCCATCATTAAATCTCAACTATTTTCCAGATGCCGTTGGGATAGAGAATAAACTTAACGAAAACAGGGTCATGCGCAATATATACATCTTTGCTCTCCGAAAAACTACCAGAGGAAAAAGAAATTCGTTTTAAAGTAGCAATCATGTTATCAAGATTTTCTTTTAAACTTTTCTCAAAACGAGCAAGCTCCTTCTCCCTCTCCTTCTCCACAAAATACCGACTCGCGAGTTCGTAATCCCCCTTCTCCACGGCCTCGATATACATCTTTAGTGTTTCCTGCGGCGTCTTCCCGCCGTACGTATCGCTCATGGCCCTATCGTAGTCCTCCTTCCTAACTTGCTCTACTTTCTTCTGAAACTGCGCGTCCTTCCACCCCCCATACCACCACGAAATCTTTGGAGCCGCGAAAAGAACCATTAAGACCAAAAAAAATATCCCAAGAAACCCCAGGACATATTTTTTATACCCCTTCATAAAAAAAGTATACCACTTCCCGCGCCACCCGCACCTCCTCCTGTGGATAACCATGT
The DNA here is from genome assembly GCA_030695805.1 of Nanobdellota archaeon. Classification (GTDB taxonomy): domain Bacteria; phylum Patescibacteriota; class Minisyncoccia; order UBA6257; family GWB1-50-10; genus JAUYPG01. Next base: position 10,003 of record JAUYPG010000062.1, on the reverse strand, counting down.
TTAGAGGTTCAACCTCTAAACATGGTATAGTAACAATATGACAAAACCGATCAATAATATCTACCACATATACAACAGAGGAGTTGATAAACGAAACGTCTTCTTAGAAAAAAGGGACTATCTTCGCTTTATTCATGATTTATTTGAATTTAATGACGAAGCGCCAGCGACCCCATCAAACATCACATATCAAACGAGAAAGCCAGCACAAATCCAAGCACACACGATCGACAAGTGTTTAGAGGTTCAACCTCTAAACAAAAAGGAACAACTCACTCACGTACTCGCCTTTTGTTTAATGCCAAACCACTTTCACCTCCTCCTCCAACAAATTTCCGAAAATGGTATAGAGGAATTTATGAGAAAATTAGGAACCGGCTATACAGGTTACTTCAACCTCAAACACAAACGATCGGGACATTTATTTCAAGGAAGATATAAATCTGAGGAAATTACGGATGACGCGTATCTCCTCCATATACCCACATACATTCATCTAAATCCTCTCGACATCAGCAACCCCGGATGGAGAGAAAAACAGATAGAAAATCCGGAGGAGGCGTTAAAATTTCTAAAAAACTACCGATGGAGCAGTTTTCTGGACTACATAGGACAAAAAAATTTCCCGTCGGTAACCCAACGAGAATTCCTCCAACAAATTATCGGCGATAGCAAAGAATACAAAAAGGAAATCAAACAGTGGCTATGGGAACGAAAAACAATAACGCCATGGGCGTCATGCTCGAAGTTTGAATAGCCAGGCAATTAGATGTTTAGAGGTTGAACCTCTAAACATCTAACGTTAACGACCATTCGTTTTCCCGACGATAATCTCGTCAATAATCCCGTACTCCTTCGCCTGATCCGAGGTAAGGTAAAAATCCCGGTCCGTGTCCCGCTCGATCTGATCCCTCTTTCGCCCCGTGTGCTTCATAAGGATACGGTTAAGTTTCTCTTTGATCTTCAAAATCTGCCGCGCCGTAATCTCAATCTCCGAGGCCTGGCCTTCCGCCCCGCCCATCACCTGGTGAAGCATAATCTCCGCGTTCGGAAGCGCGAACCGCTTCCCCTTCTTCCCCGCGGCAAGAATGACCGCGGCCATCGAGGCCGCCATCCCTACGCAAATAGTGGAAACAGGCGGCCTCACGTACTGCATCGTGTCATACACCGCGAGCCCGGCCGTAACCGACCCGCCGGGAGAATTGACGTAAAGCTGAATCTCTTTTTTCGCGTCCTCATGCTCCAAAAACAAAAACTGCGCGATCACGGTATTCGCGACCGCGTCCGAAATAGGCCCGCCGAGAAATATAATCCGCTCGCGGAGGAGCCGAGAGTAAATATCATACGCCCGCTCCCCGTAAGTGGATTTTTCGATAACCGTAGGTATTAAATTCATATAACCCACAATACAAGAACTGCGGGAAAAAATCAAAGAGCGCTCCAAGCGCCCTTTCAACTTTCAACTTACAACTTACAACTTACAACTTACAACTAAAAGCGCACCTGTTGTACAAGCTTCGTCTCAAAGCTCGTTGCCTCGCGGATGTTCTCGTCGCTTTCAACAACAACTACATCCCCCGGCTTCAAGTCCGAAAGCGTAAAAGGCGCGCGCGAGGGGTCGCCGTTCGCCTCCGGCTGGGAGTAATCCACAAGCACATACTCTGTAACCGCCGTAACATTGGCGCGCTTCAAAATCATCTTCCGCGGAGAATTGTCGAGATGAGGAAGATAATCCTCCGGGTCGTTCGCCTCAAGCTGGATGGTGCCGCCCACAATCGCGCGCACCGTCCCCGAAATCCGATGAATCTCTCGGGCAGGCGGCGGGTACGCGAGATCAAGAAGCGCCTGATACTCGCTCCGCGTGGCCTTCAAGCCCGCCTCGCGTCCAAAGTATGCTCCCCCCGCAAGCCCTGCCACAAAAAACACTACAGCCACAGGAACAATAATTTTCATTTTCATATATTATAGTATATCAAATTCGCTCGTATCTTACACAATCCGGATTTGATAAAATTGCTTCCTCCCCTTCCGTATCACAAGCACGCCCTGAACAAAATCCTTTTCAGAACACACGGCGTTCACATCCAAAACTTTTTTATCATTTACGGAAACCCCGCCCTGTTCGACGAGCCGCCGCGCCTCGCCTTTTGAAACCGAGAGGCCCGTCTCAAGAAGAAGATCGACAAGGGAAACGCCCTTTCGAACCCGGGTCTGCTTCAACATCAAAGTCGGAAGTTCTGCCAAGCACGCCTCTCCGCCAAAAGCGCGTCGCGAGGCCTCGCGCGCCCTCTCCGCCTCTGCCTTCCCGTGGCAAAGCGCTGTCGCCTCATAGGCAAGTATCTCTTTCGCGCGTCGCAAATCCGCGCCCTTCAAGCACTCGAGTTCATAAATTTCCGCAAGCGGAAGAAACGTAAACACCTTAAGAAACCGCCCCACGTCGCGATCGTCCGTATTCACCCAGTACTGGTACATTTCATAAGGAGAAGTTCTCCGGGCGTCCAGCCACACCGCCCCCTTTTCCGTCTTCCCCATCTTGCGCCCAGTGGAAGTTACGACAAGAGGAAAGGTGAGGCCGAACACAGAGGTCTGTCGCGTCCGCCGCACAAAATCAATGCCCGCCACAATGTTTCCCCACTGATCGTTCCCGCCCATCTGAAGAGCACACCTATACTTATCGAAGAGAATGAGAAAATCGTACGCCTGCAACAACTGGTAACTAAACTCCAAAAACGAAAGCCCTTCCTCGCGCAAGAGCCGCTCCCGATATCCTTCCGCGCGGAGCATCTCGTTCACACGAAATCTCCCGCCGGTCTCCCGCAAAAAATCCACAAGCGAAAGCTTGAGAAGCCATTCCCCGTTATCCACCGCTCTTCCGCGCTTCCCGCCGAAAGAAAGATACCGCTTAATCTGATCAAGAATCCCCACGCTGTTTCGCACAATCTCCTTCCGCGAAATCATGGGCCGCGCCTCGGTCTTGCCGCTCGGGTCTCCCACCATGGCAGTACCTCCGCCCAAAACCACAATCGGAATATGCCCGACCCTCTGCAAATGAGCCATCGCCATAATGGGTACCAAGCTCCCCACATGCAAACTCTCGGCAGTCGGATCAAACCCAACATAATACGTTACGCGGCTCTTCAAAAGCGCCTCCCGAAGTCCCGCCTCATCAGAACACTGCGCCACAAACCCGCGCTCCTTGAGCTCATGAAATATATCTCCTGCTCCCTTCTTCATGGCTAGCTTCATTACATACAAGAATACCTCAAATGCGAAAAAACGAAAACTACGGGACGATGCATGCGCAAACAGGCAAAGAGAGGCGCATGTTCACGACTTTGAACTTCGGACGCCATTGGCTTGGAATTTTTGGCAAAATTGGTATGCGGGTAGGGAGAATCGCCTGCAACTCTCGTCGGCTTCCACCTCCTCGGTCGCAGGCCGCCCCTCGCGGTGCTCCTCGCCACTTACTCGTCGCACATCGCTGCGGTCTTCGATTCTCCGCGCACGCAAAGCAGTTTGCGTGCTCTACCCGCCCAACTCACTGCGTTTATTGTGCGGGTAGGGAGAATCGAACTCCCACTAGCTGATTGGCAACCAGCTGTTCTGCCACTAAACTATACCCGCTTTGCCTCGTCGCGGCCGAAGCGACGACGGACATTTGTGCACCCACGAGGAATCGAACCTCGATTTGAAGCTCCGCAAGCTTCCGTCCTATCCGTTGAACGATGGGTGCAATTGAAATTACTAATTACTAATATCTAATTTCTAATAAATGCCCCAAAATGCCAATGTCTAAATGTTTTACTTGATTAGAAATTAGTAATTAGGAATTAGAAATTATCTTAGAACCCCATCCACTCGCTCATAATATCCAGAAAAGTGGGCTCGTAGTCAATAGTATTCAAATGATCGCGTAAAATCTCCTCGGCCCGCGCGCGCGTCTCCGAATCCACCAAAACCCGAAAAAAAGGATTAAACGTGCCCTTTTTCTTGAACACAATCTGATCCAAAACATCTTCGTTTTCCAAAACATGATACCCTTCAAGCCCCCCATATTCGTAAAACATGCCCTTTCCCAGACCCACGCCCTCGTCATTTACGGAAAGAGTAAGCACGCGCGGCTTCCGCTTGCCGAAAAAAAACATCATGGGAGTCGCGATGAGAAGAAAGATGAGAAAGAAAAAATTTCTCTGCCAGACGGCGATGAGAATAAAAACCGTGGCAATAGTGCCGACAACCCAATACCACGAGACGTCCTTCTCGCGGTACTCATGCTCCGCCGCTCGCCACACGACTTCCCTTTTTTTCCCCTTCGTTTTTTCCATAAACTTTTAACTTACCAACTTATAACTAAATTATGTGCCCGGGGTGGGGGTCGAACCCACACGTCCTTACGAACAAGGGATTTTAAGTCCCTCCTGGCTACCAGTTACAGCACCCGGGCCATACTTTACTTTTCTGAATCGCGCCTCCAAAGATATACGACGACAAGAAATATCGCAATCGCAAGCGCTCCCACGTTACGGTTGATCATCCGTAGCGGAGTTAAAATAGGATTCCCATCCCCGATATCTCCTAATTTAGTGAGAGATAGAATAGACCAAAAAAAACTTGAGATCACAAGAAACGCCGCTGTTCCTAAAATTTTTTTGCCGTGCTTTTGCATTTGAATTTTGAGGCCTAGGGGAGAATCGAACTCCCGCATAGCGGTTTTGCAGACCGCCGCGTTACCACTTCGCCACTAGGCCAAATTATATCTACGTTTCAGTATTTCCTTCTGCTGACCTGTTTTCAAAAACCGTTCATGTTTTACAGCTTCACTCCGCGACTTAAATTCTCGAACTTCTAACAAAATCCACGGCATATAGCCTTTCGTTGATTTTACCTTGCCGCCATTATGCAAAGCAATTCTCTCATCTAATTTGTTAGTGCTTCCAACGTAGATATCGCTATTTTTCAAACTTCTTAAAATATACACAAAATATCTCATAGAAATTTTGTCTCCCTTCGGTCATCCCTACGGGAGATGTCCCGCAGGGACAGAGATCCCCCGTAGGGGGACAGACCGTCGCGTTGCTATCTTCGCCACTGCGCCATCTATTCCATTTTACCCTTTCTCTTGAGCGTTTGTCTCCTGCACAATCTGAAAAACAAATTTCGGCACGTGCCGAAGGCGGGTGCTTTTCAAAATCGCGTACCGAATCTCCGGCTCCCGGCGTTTCAATTCCGCGTACGCCTCAAGCTCCTTTTCGTAAGGAATGATGCCGATCCGCGCCACGGCAGTTAAGTCGTTGTCCGAAAGAGAAACGCCGAGAACCGTTACGAGAGCCCCGGGCACATGAAAATCACGCGCCAAAATCGTATTGAAGGTACTCTGCAAAATACTCGCGAAACGCTCTTTTTTATAGGTCTGCATAGAAACCCGACTTAAAAAAAGAAAAGCTCCTGCCCCGCTTCAATAGGCGCCGTGCTCTCCACAAACATCCCGCACTCGCTCCCATCCAGGACTTCGGACACGTCCTTTTTCTTCAACTGAAGATTTTTGATCTTCCCTTCTCCAAGAAGGGCTCCCTCCTTCTGAATCTCGAACCCGGACTGATTACGGACGACGCCCAGCGTAACCCTTCCGCCCACGACCTGTTCATTTCCATGCCGTTCTCCAAAAATGGCGAGGACCGCGAGCGCTCCAACGGGCTTCCGAAACATCTCCCGAAGGCAGGCACGGAGATGGTCTTCAAGCTCATAGATGATATTCGAAGTGTAGACACGAACATGCCCACCACGCGCGAGATTCATGGCCGCCTTATCCACCTTGGAACGAAAGCCGAGAAGAAGCCCGCGCTTCCCGAGAAGATGTTTAATATCCGTCTCCGTCACCTGCCCCACATCCGCGCGCACGATATGAAGATTCCCCTCACTCTCGGCAATCTTCGAAACGATTCCCTTCAAGGCCTCCAAAGAACCGGACTCATCCGCCTTCAAAACAACACGAAGCACATCCTCTCCTGTCTTTGTGGAAATCTCACGATGGTGAAGTTTCGTCTCTACCTCCCTCGCCCGGGCCTGAAGCACCTCCGCGTCTCCGCCAGCTGGCGGATCTCCGCCCGCGAAAAAGACCTCCCCAACTTTCGGCACCTCGCTCCATCCGAACATAAGCGCCGGAGCGGAGGGCTCCAGAGACCTCGCCTGAACGCCCAAAAAATTCTCGAGCGTCTTCACGTTGCCCGCCCGGGACGGGGTGGCAAATACATCCCCCTGCCGAAGAGTCCCGTTTTTCAAGACAACTCCCGCGTACATTCCCCGGCGCGAGTCCTTTCCACTCGTGATAACCACTCCCTCCGCGAATGAGGCGGGGTCGTATGTAAAATCTTCCATCTGTGCCGCAAGAGACAAAAGGTCAAGCAAGTCCTCGACCCCCTCTCCCTTCTTCGCGGAAATTCCCTGCCAAGAAATATTGCCTCCCTGCCCCTCAAGATACACGCCCAGAAGCGCGAGATCGTTTTTCGTCTTCTCAATGTTCGCCTCCGGAAGGTCAATCTTGTTTATGGCGACAACATACGGAATCTTCGCGTCTTGAATACATTGAAAGGCCTCCTTGGTCTGCGGCTTCACACCGTCATTTGCCGCCACAAGAAGAATCGCGATATCAGCAACCTCGGCTCCGCACGCACGCATGATGGAAAACGCCTCATGCCCGGGCGTATCAATAAAAGTCATCTTCTCTCCCTTCCGTTCTATTTCGTAGGCGCCGATTGCCTGAGTGATGCCCCCGGCCTCGCGCTCCGCGACCGACCGCGCCCGATCAATGTATGTAGAACGGATACGGTCAAGAAGCGTGGTCTTCCCATGGTCTACGTGCCCGAGAACTACTATAATAGGAGGGCGAGTTTTCTGTGTATTTTCGCTTGACATAATAGTTGTAACGTTATCAGATAGATGCTATAAACACAAGAATTAAGGAGGCGTGGCAGAGCGGTCGAATGCAGCATCCTGCTAAGATGTTGAGGGAGCAATCCCTCCGAGGGTTCGAATCCTTCCGCCTCCGCACCAATTTTTCCCAAGAGTCCCATGTTTCACGGGATGATTGGCTAAAAAATTGAGTGCCCCGAGAAGTGAAGCGACGAGGGGCTACAAAAAATTCGTGTCATTAGAAATTATCCCGCCAAGGCGGAAATGCATTAGAAATTAGTAATTAGAAATTGGTCATTCTAACGAGGTCCCATCGTCTAACGGTTAGGACGCTGCCCTTTCACGGCGGAAATCGGGGTTCGATTCCCCGTGGGACCACAGGAGCGAAGCGAACAAGAGAAGTGAAACGACGAGGGGCTACCGCATCGAAACAAAACATTATCCACACCCACCCATCCGTTACAACATCACATTGCTATAATATAAAGAGTTAAAAATTTTCGCGTAAACCTGCATAGTAATGTAATCTGCGTACATCTGCGTAGCAATCTGCGTAAATCCGCGTTTATGAAAATACTCACATGGAACGTCTGGGACACGCCCTTCTGGATTTCAACAAAAAGACACGAACGAATGCACCGCTTGGGCGCTTACCTGAAAAACTACGACCCGGACATCATCTGTCTTCAAGAGTCCTTCGACACCAAGCATCGAGAAATGATTCACGAAGCGCTTGGAAAAAAAATCTATTACACGACAGATAAAGACGATCTGATGCGTCGGGTGCTTATGGTCGTTCGCATGGACCAAACGGGGGGGCTCGTCATATTCTCAAAATTCCCGATAAAAAATTCCGGGTTCACTCCGTTTCGAAATCCGATATTGAGTTCTATCCATGAACGCGTCGGAAGAAAAGGATATCTTGAAGCCGAGACCCTGACCCCGAACGGGCCTCTTCTTGTTATAAACACCCATCTCTATAGTGTGCAAGGCATCCATGCCGAAGGAATGCGCATCTATCAACTAAAACAAATGTTCAAAGCCACAAAAGAAAAACGGGAAAAATTCCCGTCTGTCCTCGCGGGAGACCTGAACGAAAACGCCATGAAAAATCCGATCCGTTTTAAAGAAATCTTAAAAGAAGAAAATTTCGTTGATTCCACGGAACTAACAGGAAAAAAAATCGAGCCATCCTACCGGCCCGAAAACCCCCTGACCCACACCCGCTTCAATAATGGAGACAGCCCACTCCGCCTCGACTACGTTCTCTTCAGAAATCTTCAAAATATGAATCTTCAGGCAATTTCAAACGATGTGCTGAAGCAACCCGAAAACCCCCTCTCCGACCACGACCCGGTCATGGTCACTCTCAAAAAGAAGCTGCCGAACGCCTAAACATAAAAAATGGGGCCCGCTTGGGACCCCACCTACGAAACAATTCGACGAAGAGCGCGATGGCCGATGTCTCGTCGGAACTGCGCGCCATCGAACGCGATCTCGCCGACGGCGGCGTACGCGTTCTCAATCGCCCGACGAATATTCTCGCCCAGCGCCGTGACGCCGAGCACGCGCCCTCCGCTCGTCACCGTCTCTCCCGCTTTGAGCGCTGTTCCAGCGTGGAACACGACCGTATCCGGGCGCGCGTTCGCCCGCTCGATCCCCCGGATCGGGTAGCCGGTCGCGTACTGCTCCGGATAGCCCGACGACGCCATGACGACGCAGACGCACGGTTCCGGTCGCCAGAGCATCTCCACTTGATGGAGCGTGCCCTTCGTCGCCGCGACGAGGATCGGCACGAGGTCGGTCGCCAATCGCGGGAGCAGGACCTGCGCCTCCGGATCGCCGAAGCGGCAGTTGAACTCCAACACCTTCGGGCCCGACTCGGTGACCATGACGCCGACGTAGAGGATGCCACGGTACGGCAGCCCTTCCTCCGCCATGCCCTTCATCAGAGGCATGACGATCTCGGTCATAATCCGATCCGCAAGGGCTTCGTCCACAACGGGCGCGGGCGAATAGGCCCCCATGCCCCCCGTGTTCGGACCCGCGTCGCCGTCGTAGGCGCGCTTATGGTCCTGCGAGCTCGCCATCGGGACAGCGGTCGTCCCGTCGCAGACGACCATGAATGACGCCTCCTCGCCGACGAGACATTCCTCGACGACGACGCGCCTTCCGGCATCTCCGAACCGGCGCTCGACCATCATCATGTCCACCGCGCTCAGCGCCTCGTTTGGTGTGTCGCAGACGATCACGCCCTTGCCAGCGGCGAGCCCGTCCGCCTTGACGACGATCGGGGCTCCGACGCGACGGACATACGCTCGCGCGGCGCCCGGGTCGTCGAACGTCTCGCTCTGTGCCGTCGGGATGCGGCATTTCGCCATCATTCGTTTGGCGAAGTCCTTGCTTCCCTCAAGCTGCGCCGCCGCCTGAGTGGGTCCGAAAATACACAGCCCTGCCGCCTCGAAGGAATCCACGATGCCCGCAACCAGCGGCGCTTCAGGACCCACGACCGTCATGTCCACGTCGTTTTCGCGGGCAAAGCGGATCAGTTCCGAGAACGGCGGCGTCACGGAAATCGCCTGACACTCCGCCTGTGCCGCCATGCCCGCGTTCCCCGGCACGGCGAAGACCCTCTGAGCGCACGGGCTCTGCGCGAATTTCCATACGAAGGCATGTTCCCGCCCTCCGCTTCCGATGACAAGTACGTTCATATCTTCTCCTTGTCCTTATTTCAACGAACTCCAAAAACACGCTACTAAAAACAGCGTATCACGAAAACGCGTCCCAAGCCAAAAAAAATTCCAGCGAATAACGTCTATTGCGCGCCGCAGATCAATATGCGGTCATTCAACAATTCCATGGAATTGTTGAATGACAAAAATTATCAACTCTTCCCAAAAAACAACGCACGAAGCTCCTCTTGCGCCTTCGGGTCAAGCCGCGCCCGGACCAATGTCCCTTCAAGCCCCGTACTGCGAAACGCCGGATCCTCAAAAAGCGTCAAAAACTCCTCAAAACCAATGAGGCGCGTCGTAATCTTTTCTCCGGCATCAAGTTTGGGTTCCTGAACTTTCTTGCAATCCCGCGCGATGTA
>JAUYPG010000061.1 GCA_030695805.1 Nanobdellota archaeon | reverse complement strand
AGGGTTGCGCTTTTCGCACTTTGCGACGCGTATCAAGAAGAGAAAATCACAAATCACAAATCACAAATCACAAACAAATCCAAAATCCAAAATTCAAAATCCGAAAGCGGCGAAGCGGATACGCGGACTGTTTTGAAATTGCATCCGCGACTTGCGCCGTACAAGGCGGCGGTGTTTCCTCTTCTTGCGAATAAGCCGGGTCTCGTGAAAAAGGCAGAGGAAATTTATCATGACTTGCAAAAAGAATTTATGATTGCCTGGGACGAGCGAGGGAATATCGGGAAGCGATACCGGGCGCAGGACGAGGCGGGGACTCCATATTGCCTTACGGTTGATTTCGAAACTCTCGCGGATGGTACGGTTACGGTGCGGGACAGGGACACGATGGGGCAGGAGCGAATTGACATATCTCGCATCCCGTCCTATCTTCGGGAGAAGCTTTCGTTGTAATTTGGTATAATAAAAGGCATAGAGATTACTTTATGAAACTTTTTTCTATTCTTCTTGGAGCGGCATTTGTGGGGCTCGTCACATACTGGGTTATTCAGGCATCCATGCCGCTTCTCGCTCCGGAGGTTTCGGTCATTACGGGCGCCCAGATTCTCGAAACCGAAGTGTTTATTCCATACCCTTGTATCGAAATGATTCGGGTATTTCGTTCCGGAAACGATGGGCTTTCATGGGACCGGATCACTCCTCCCGCGTCTTATCCGAAAGAGGGGGGATGCGTTTTTCCTGATTCGTTTTCCAGTTCAAGCATTTCCGACGGCGCTTCCCTGGTGCTCTATCGGTACGCGCGCGTTGACGCGAGGCGTAATGTTTCGCGTTGGAGCGAGACGACCCCTGTGCCGTTTTTCGGAAACTGAAGACCTCGATTATGAAGAGATTTTTTCTAGTCCTCTTTCTTTTTTTGACGCTCGGGCTTTTTCCTTTCGAGAACGCTTCGGCTTCCAATATTTTTACTGCCGGGGTCCTTTCGGCTTTTCGCAACGTACAGGCCCGCGTTTCCGATATTCAGGCCCGGCTTGGGCGGTTTCTCGGAATTGAAGCGGTTTCTCCTTCGACTCCTCCTTTTCTTCGACTCGCTTCTTTCCCGGACTCTTCGGAGTTTGTGATTGGCAGTACGGAGGAGATTCGTTGGACGTATCGAAATCTTCGGGGGAGCGTAACAAAGATATATCTTTTGCCCCAGAGGAAGCCATCGGTTCTTCTTGTTTTTCTTCCCGCGCGCCGGAATTCCGAAGGATCGGACCACTACTCTTTTCCCATTCGGTTTGAGCCGGGAACGTACGATATCCGCGTGTGCAACGGGGAGACCTGCGATGAGGGAGGGCCGATTTCTTTTGTGTTCGCAAGTTCGGAAGAGCGCGGTTTCCTTGATGTCGCGACTTCGACCTCATCTTCCACATCTCCCACGAGCACCAACCCATGAAAAAATATTTTGAAAGGCATCGTCTGAAAAACGGACTTACAACGCTTCTCGTTCCTCTTTCCGGAGGCCTTGCCACGACATTTATGGTGCTTGTCCGGGCCGGGTCCAAGTATGAGGCAAAAAAAATGAACGGGATTTCCCATTTTTTGGAGCACATGGTCTTCAAGGGCACGAAGGAGCGGCCGACCTCGCTCCAGATTTCTTCCGAGCTTGATGGCCTCGGAGCGCAGTACAACGCGTTTACCGGGCATGAGGTTACGGCGTACTACGCGAAGGTGAAAAATGAATTTTCGGAGCGCGCGTTCGATATTATTTCCGACATCTATTTGAATCCGATATTTCAAGAGGCAGAGATTGAAAAAGAGAAGGGAGTGATTGTGGAGGAGATCAACATGTACGAAGACCTTCCGCAGAGGAGGGTGCAGGAATTTTTTATGGAGTGCGTGTACGGGGATCAGCCGACCGGGCGGCCCATCGCCGGATCCAGGGAGAATGTCCGTTCGTTTCATCGTGAAGATTTTTTGCGCTACCGCAAGGCACACTATGTGCCGCAGGCGACGGTGCTCGTAGTCGCGGGCGGATTCGAGCCGCGTTCCGTGCTTTCTTTTTTGAAGGAGCGGTTTTCGGCCTTGCCCGCGGGCCCAAAGTCCGCGAAGAAAAAAGTGATTGACTCCCAGAAGAGTCCCAAGGAACTCGTATCCTTCAAGAAGTCCGACCAGACACATCTTGTCGCGGGATTTCGCGCTTTTTCGCTTTTTGATGAACGCCGCTACGCGCTTCAAGTTCTTGTTGATATTCTGGGGGGAGGGATGAGCTCGCGGCTTTTTCAACGCATCCGCGAAGAGATGGGGGCGGCTTACTATGTGCGCGCCGCGGACGATCTTTATTCCGACCATGGGCTCGTTTCCATGTCCGCGGGCGTCCAACACGCGAAGGCGAAGGCCGTTCTTCGAGCGGGGCTCGAGGAATTCACGCGTTTTACGAAAGAGAAGGTTTCTTCACGAGAGCTTACGAAGGCGAAAGATCATATGACCGGAACATTTTCTCTTTCGCTTGAGACCTCGGACGAGCTGGCGATGTTTTACGCGACGCAGGAAATTTTGGGAATTCCTATCGAAACGCCTGGCGAGGTGATCCGAAAAATTCGTTCGGTGAAAAGCGAAGATGTCCGCGCGGTCGCGTGCGCCCTCTTCCGTCCGAACCGGCTGAATTTTGCTCTTGTAGGCCCTTTTCGAAAGGGGGCGTTTCAAAGTTTGCTGAATATTTAGAAAAATATCCCGCCACAGCGGGACCCCGCTCGCGGCGGGGGAATCTAGTCCGCCAGTTGGCGGATGGAATTGAGAAAGTAGTAGAATAAAGAAGGATGAATCCCTCACCCTTCGCGCATTATGTTTTATGTATATCTTCTGCAGTCAAAACAGAATCAGCAATTTTATGTGGGGTTTTCTCCAAATTTAAAAGAGAGAATAATAAAACATAATGCAGGGCAAGTTCAGTCAACAAAACGATACATGCCTTGGGAATTGATATATTATGAAGCATATAGATCAAAAGACGATGCGATACAACGGGAACAGCAACTCAAGCATTTTGCCAAAGGCTTTGCCATACTCAAACGTCGAGTGCATGATTCATTATTGCGCTAATATGCGCGAAGGGTGAGGGATGAAAAGGGAGGAGACACAAACACTTCAAATCGGGTGGCAGACATTTTGGCGGGCGCTTTTCGCGATTTTTTTCGTGTATCTTATTTTTCAGGCGCGGCACGCGCTCGGCGTTTTTTTCGTCGCCGTCGTGCTTTCCATGGGGATTGATCCCGCAGTCGGTTTTTTTGAAAAGCGTCTGCGATTCAATCGGCTTCTCGCGACAGTCCTTTTGTTTCTCTTCGGGGCCGGGCTTCTCGGAGGCGCTCTCTTTTTAACGCTTCCGGTCGTGGTCGGCGAGACCATCGGTTTTCTTGGGGACTTTAACGAGGCCTTATCTTCTCTTTTTGGCGTTGCCCTTCCTTCAGCTTTTGTACGGGACATTAGCACGAATTTGAGTAAGTTGGTTACCTTTTTGGGGGAGAGCCATATTTCTTTAAGTTTCGCGGTGTCCCGGATTCTTGCTCCTATCATATTTTTTCTCGCGACAATCGTAGTTGCTTTTTATCTCTGCGTCGAGAAGCGGGGGACGGAGCATCTTCTTCGAGTGATTTTGCCTGATGCGTATGAGGAGCCGACGCTTCGCGTATTCGAGCGCTTCAAGAAGAAGATTCGGCGCTGGCTCGGCGCCCAGCTGGTTCTTAGTGTTATTGTAGGATTCGTCGTCGCCCTTGGGCTCTGGGTACTCGGGGTGCGGTATCCTTTGGTCCTTGGAATTCTCGCCGGTCTTTTTGAGGTCGTGCCTATTATCGGTCCTATCCTCGCCGGTCTTTTTGCCGTTATCGTGGCCTTCTCGGAATCCTCCCAACTTTCTTTCTATGTCGCGCTCTTTTTTATTGTTGTTCAACAGCTTGAAAATCATATTCTTATTCCCATAGTCATGGGAAAGACGATGAAGGTTCATCCGGTCATCGTTACCATATCACTCCTTGCGGGAGGGCAGGTCGCGGGATTTATCGGCATTTTTCTCGCGGTTCCAATCGCGGTTTTGTCACAGGAGATTTTTACCTACATGGCGGAGGCGAAGGAGAAACGGGCAGGACAATGACGATGACTATGACTATGACCATGACTCCGTTTGTAGACGCGCACTGCCATGTAAATTTTGCGGCGTTTCAGGGGGATTATAAAGAGGTGATTTCTCGCGCTCACGCGGCGGGCGTTTTTTTGGTTAATGTGGGGACGCAGAAGGATACTTCTTTGAGGGCGGTCGAGATGGCGCATGAATTTCCCTCTGGCGTTTACGCGACTGTTGGGATTCATCCAATACACACCGATGCATCACATCATGATGCGGAAGAGCTTGGCGTTTCGCAGATTCACGCGGAAGAAGGTCAGCGTAGTTCTGCGTTAAGTCAGCGTGGATCAGCGCCGCGAGGCCTTATGAGCCGAGCGGAAGAGTTTGATTTTGAGTATTACAAAAAACTGGCGATGGATGATGTGGTGGTGGCGATTGGGGAGTGCGGGCTGGACTACTATAGATTAAAGTTGAAAGTTGAAAGTTGTAAGTTAAAACAAAAGGAGGTTTTTGAGGAGCACATTCGATTGGCAGCAGAGATAAAAAAACCTTTGATGATTCATTGTCGTGATGCTTACGCGGATTTAATTGAGATACTTTCAACTTTTCCTTCGACCCCGAGCTCAGGACCGAGGGGCAACTTT
>JAUYPG010000048.1 GCA_030695805.1 Nanobdellota archaeon | reverse complement strand
CCCAAAAGCACACACTCCGTATCAAAACTAAATGTGTTTGTTTTAAATATTTCTTGAGAGCACGTGAAAAAGGGGTATGCACCGTTTGTAACGGCTGCGTTTGAATTGAGTTTGCCTGTACGGAAAGTTACAACATCACTTAATTTTACTTTCTGAAAAGTTGGCATAGTTAAAAAACCAGCAAGAAAAACCATAACGGGATGGAAAGCCGCCCGTCGCGATAGGTCATGTCAAAATCCTTGGTCACGAGCATGCTCTCCGAGAGATTCCATGCTTCACACAGATTATCCAGCGAGGAAAGCCCTGGGACATCATTCCTGTATTTAACCTCTACCGGCAGGACGCGCGCGCCCATCTTCACAACAAAGTCCACCTCGCGATCTTTTTCTCGATAATACGCCAGCGCATCGCTCGTGGTAGGCCCTAGAAGAAGCAGATTCTGGAATGCGACGCAGACCAAGTTTTCCGCTATACCGCCGATTTCATTCGCATCATCAAATACGCTTTCATCTCGTTTGAAAAACGCGTGGCGAAGCGCGATGTCAGTAAGATAGAATTTGACCATGCCGGAACGACGCTTTTCCGCAAAGCGTTTTGATTTTGTTTTGTCCACACGATACACGAGCGCAAGATCCCGAAGATAATTGACATAGCGACCCATAGTGAGCGGACTTTTGATGCCAAGACGCTCCTGGAGTTGCGGCAGGGTACATTCTTTGCCATTAAGATCCACCAGGTACGCAAACAGGCGTTCAAGCTCTTTTGGTTTTCGCACATCAACCGCCTCTACGAGGTCAACATAGAGCACTTTACCGACATGTTGTTCCCAGAGAAACTTTTGACGATACAAGAAACTATCTCCCTCGCTCCATACCCGAGGAAAACCGCTGTCTATCACGAAGCGTCGGAGATGCCCGAGGATCTTTGGTTTTGAACCGGCGGCGAGATTCGCGTAGATATCTTTTGTCGTATCAAAAAGTTCTTTGAGGTTCATGTCTCCGGCGAATGTTGTCCGCGGGTCCCGCAGACGCTCAATGAATTTACAAAGAGAATCATTTTCTCCCGTTTTAGATAGCTGATATGCAAGATACTCTCGAAAAGAGAATGGCGTGAGTATGTACTCCTTGATACGGCCTAAAAGACTTTCTCTGCCACCTTTGCGAAGTTCGACTGCAGAAGAGCCGGTGATGAAGTAGCGGATCGGATACTTTCGATCATAAAATGTTTTCAAAATCTTCTCAAAATTTGGCAGTTTGGTGATCTCGTCAAAAAAGAAATAGAGCGGCTCTTTGACTGAAGCAAGTTGCTCGTGCAATACGCCCTCTATATATGTTGTGAGCACGGCTTCAAAAATATCTTGCTCGGCATAACGCGTCTGCAAAAAAGTGTCGTCAAACACGACATAGAAAATATGGTCTGGCTTTTTCCCGGACTCAAGCAGGGCGCGTATCACCTGCCTCATCATGGTTGATTTCCCTACCTGACGCATACCAACCACACTCACAATCTGATCTGCATCGTTTTGCCGCATACGAAAAAGCACCTCGTGAAAGAGTTCCCGCTTAAATATGGGATCCCTATATCGATCAATACCTGCTACACCTTGGCTCCACCAAGGATTCAGGGTTTTCAGTTGTTCGAGTAATTTGATATCCATAATATGGCTCTATATAAACATATTTGGTACTTATTCCATAATACTATATTATAATAGTGTATTATGCAAGTAATTTGATATACTACAGTAGTGTATGTATTTAGAGCTTTTTCCAGTCCTCCTGTATCTTCTTCTCCAAATTGTGCGCCTCATCTGTTAAGCTGCTAAATTCTCCCATCAATTCTTTCATCCGCGCGTCAAAATCAACATCGCTCATTTCTTTTTCTACAATCTCCACATAACGCCCCGGATTGAGCGAATAGTCATTGGCGCGGACTTCATCCAGTGTTGCTGCCTTGCATCTGCCTTTAATGTCTTTGTATTTCCCCTCGCTTTTTTCCTCGCGATACCGGCGCACGATGCCGGCAATTTCTTGAATCTGTTCATCTGTCCAATCACTGTGGGCGCGGTCAATCTCATAAAAAATATCTTGCGCATTGATAAAAAGAATTTTGTTTTGTCTCTCTGTTCCGCTTTTTCGCTTATCAAAAAACCAGAGTGTACAGGAAAGCGTAGCATTCATAAACATATTGTTTCCCACCGACACAATCACATCCACCATTCCGGCATCAATCATTTTTTTACGGATTTCTTTTTCGGCATTACCAGCATCCCCTGAAGCATTAGACATAACAAAACCGGCTCGTCCTTGCGGATTTAAGGCACTCATGAACATCTGCATCCAGAGATAATTGGCATTGCTGATTTCCTTTTTGCCAGTCAGCGGCAACCCGAGGTAGTAGCGTGGGTCGCCCTGAAGGCGCGCCGGATCTATTACGATTTGGCCGTTTTTATCTTTACCCTTGACATTAAACGGCGGATTGGCGAGCACAAAATCAAACTTGCCCACGCTTTGGAACGCGTCTTCATAAAAAGAGTTTACCTCGGCAATTTTGCCAGATAGGCCGTGAATCGCCAAGTTCATTTTGGCGGTGCGGATATTACTGCTCCCCTTTTCTTGGCCATAGAGCGCGACTTCGTTCATCACCTGCGACTTGCCATTGGAATGCGATTTTACAAAGTTTGCTGATTGCACAAACATTCCACCGCTTCCGCAGGCCGGATCGTAAATTTTACCATGATAGGGTTCAATAATTTCTACCAAGAGTTTGACGATGGATTGCGGGGTAAAGAACTCGCCCCCCTTGGCTCCTTCGGCGCGCGCAAATTCGCCAAGGAAATATTCATAAATTTCACCGAAAGCATCGCCTTCAATATCATCAGGAATTTGATTAAAATTTTTAAGAAGCGTTATTAAAATTTTACTATTTTCATCCGCCTTTTTATGCAAAGAGGTGTAGTCCTGCGGCAATACGCCAGCAAGATCAGTGTTTGCTGATTCAATCGCTTTCATCGCCTCATTGATTGCCTTGCCAATATTTTTACTCTCTGCAAGGTTCATTAAATATGAGTACGAGGCAATTTCAGGGAGATATAACACGCCTTTTGATTTGTAGTCATCCGGGCTGACAGGACGCACGCGATTGGTAGAATACACCGCCTTTCTTTCTGATACGATTCCTGTCTGGACTTTCTTAAAACGAACATCGGCGAATTTAAGAAAAATCATACCTAAAATCGGTTCGGAGATTTCGTTAAGCTTAAGTCCGGAATTTGCTCGGAGCTGTACCGCCGCAGACCAGAGCCGTTCATGAAGTTGTTTTCGATTTGTTGTCATATCCTTACTTTATTACATTATTCCTTTTTCTTTAAAACTAAAGAAACTATTTGTGGCAACAATAATATGATCCGTGACTTCTATCCCTAATATTTTTCCGGCTTCCACTAATCGTCTGGTTAATTCTAAATCCTCCTCCGACGGCTCTGTATTGCCCGAGGGATGATTGTGAGCAAATATAACTGATGCCGCCTTGTTTTTAATGGCCTCCGCGAATACCTCACGCGGATGGACAATGCTGGCGTTAAGGGAGCCGACTGAAACCTCCGCGATGGAGTAATTTCTACTATTCAGAACAATAATATAAAAATGTTCTTTATGATAATCTTTGAGTTTGCTTTTTATCAATTGATACACTTTTTCTGGATCGGTGAGCTCTTTGTTTTTGTAAGACGGGGTTTGGGTGGAAAGACGACGACCAATTTCAAAGACAGCTTTTATCTGTGTCGCTTTAGCTAATCCAATTCCTTTGACTGAAGACAGCTCCTCAATGCTTGCCTCGGCTAATTTTTGCAAACTGCCAAATTGCGTTAATAGTTTTTGCGCCGTGACCGTGACCGATTCACCGGCAATGCCACGCCCCAAAATAACCTGTAATAATTCTTGGGCCGAAAGCGCCTGCTCGCCGAACTTCACTAACCGCTCGCGCGGGCGTTCTTCTTTAGGTAAGTCGTGTATAGTAAATGATTTGCTCATATTTTCTATTTCATTAAATCCTCCCTCCTACGCTTTCAGCTTCGGAAGGACAGACCCTCCTTGCGCCACCATGCTCCGTCGCATTCTTCACTGTTGCTTCGAGCTTTGGCGGGCAAGCGAGAGGTTTGCGGGGTGTGGACAAAATTATTGACTTTATTTATATATTTGTTAGCATGTGAATATTCACTACGAAAAGGACCCTGTTACGGATAATACCGTAATGGGGGCTTTTTCATTATTAGAGTTGTTTTTTAATAGTATCCATAAAATCACGCATATAAGATATTTTCGCGCCGGTACGTTTTAGAAGAATTGAGCATCTCTGCACATCTGAAGGAGAAAGAATAATGGGCGGTTTCCCCTTTTCTATCAGAAATCGGATTGTGCTTGCGTAATCGCCGTCGCTGGAAACAAGGATTGCCTTATTTGTTTTTCTTTCATAAAAATCACTTATTACTCTTAACACCAAATCGGCGTCACAGTTTCCTTTTGGCTTGCCATTGCCGTCAAAAATAACTTCTTTAAATATCACCTTGAACCCTGACCTTTGTAAATAATTATATAAACCGGCATATTCAGAAACCATGCCGATAAAAATATACGCATCGGTAATTCCGTACTTAAAACCAAGCCATGTATAGAATCGTTCGTAATCAAGATCGAGCCCGATGCTTTTTGCTCCCTTATGCAGATTCGCTCCATCAATATACGCGAAATTATTTCTATCATTCTTCATATTATTATGCCCATTATACCCCAAAAACCAAAAAGGGAGATGGCTGTCGCATAATAGTTTTATCTCATTAAATCTTCCCCCCTTGCGCCACCGCGCTCCGTCGCATCTTCGTTTTTGCTTCGAGCTACGAGCCATGAGCGGGGAGGCTCATTGCCGATTCAGTTCTCGTTCAAGCACGGCCGGAAAATCGCGAATCATCGCTTGCTGGTCGGCGGAAAGTATTCCCTTGCGCATAATGTCTTGGATTGATTTTATGATGGATTGAACGCTCATAGTTATTTTTTAAATTTCTTTTGCTCTTTTTTGGCGTGCAATGTTTTTGCGTTTTGGGCGGTGATTGCTTTCTTGCCGGTCTTAGATTCAATCTCTTTTCTTGCATTACCCGCGACACTGCCACCTTCTCGTGCCACGGTTTTGTTTTCGTCAAAGTTTTTGGGTTCGCGTTTTCCGGAAATCTCCGTAGTCGCTGTTTCTGCCAGCATATTCAAAACCAATTCCAAGTTGGTCATATTGTCGCGCAGATTTGCTTTCTTGAGGCCTTTGAGGTTTTTATATTCTTTCGTGGTCATGCCCGTCCATGCCTTGGTGATTTCATCAGTCAAAATGGCAAACTCGAGCCCTTCTTTTACGCCCCTCGTTTCCCATTCATCAGTGAGAGCTTTGCGGATTTCAATACTCTTGAGCCGTTGATTTACCCATTCCGGGCTATAACCCTTTTGTAAATAAGTTTTTAACGCGCGATTGATAGCAAGTTCAGGGTCAGCTGTTTCTTCTAGTCGCTCATAGCCTGTGCGGGCAAGCCACAGTTTGAACGGCTCGGCACTTCGCGATGGGATGGACTGGATAAGGCGTAGCATAACCTCTGTATCGGCCGCATCGGTTAGGTAGTATTTGCCGTCAGATGCTCGCATTTTCAGTTGGTCACATTTTGTGACGACCTCGCTCCCTTCCTCTTTTAGACGATTCTTGAGCGTTGTCCAATAGCTTTGAGCTCTTTTATGATCCGGCCGTCCTGTTAACACAGCCACCACATCGACTATAGAAAAATACCAAAGCTCTTTTTCATCATCCCAAAGGCGACGAATCTGATTCCCCTCAAAAATGGCGATTGTCTTGTTTTTTGATTGTTTGTTCATAGGTTATTCCTTACTGTATTATTTTGAATATAAACATATTTGCCATTTTCATTTATATTTGCAAGTCCAATATAAACTACTTAATAGGCATAAATTGCTTGTTCTATCTCCTTAATAGCGCTTAAGTAATGTTCGCGCCCACCAAAGATGTCGTTGATGATACGCTACGGACGGACAAGCGAGAGGGTATGAACCGATTTTTTGGTTGTGCACGAAAAAATACTCCAATATTATGCCATGGCATAATATTGGAGGAAAAACTAACGGCCTTCTACTTCCTCTTCAACACTTTCTTTGCGGACTTCACGATGTCTGTTACGTCCATTCCATACTTTTTCCAAAGTTGAAATGGGGGTCCGGACTCGCCGAAGGTGTCCTGCATACCGATAAATTCTATGGGCAAAGGATTTTTCTTTGCCAAAAGCTCGGCAATCGCGCCTCCAAGCCCTCCCAAAACATTATGTTCCTCAACGGTTACGACGGCCCCGGCCTTCTTCGCGAGAGATAAAATCTTCTTCTCGTCCAATGGCTTTATGGTGTGGCAGTTCAAAACCGTAACCGGAATATCTTCCTTCTTCAGCACGAGGGCCGCGAGAAGGGCGTTATACATAAGCGGTCCGCATCCGATAATCAAAACCTTAGCGCCGGGCGCCTGAAAAAATATCTCTGCCTTTCCAATGGTAAAAGGCGTTTCCTCGCTCGTCATAATCGCGGTCTTCTCCCGCGAAAAGCGAAGATAGCAAGGACCCCAGATGCTCGCGGCCTGCATGGTCGCCTTCCGCGCCTCGATCGCGTCAGATGGAACGATAACGCGCATATTCGCCATAACGCGCATGGTGGCAATATCCTCGATGGCCTGGTGAGTCGCTCCGTCCGGCCCCACGGAAATTCCCGCGTGATGGCCCGCGATTTTCACGTTCGAATCGTTGTACGCGATCGTTGTTCGAATCTGCTCCCAGTTCCGCCCCGGTGAAAATGTGGCGTAGGACGCGATAAAGGGAATCTTTCCCGAAATTCCAAGCCCCGCGGCAACGGTCGCCATCCCCTGCTCCGCGACTCCGCACTCAAAAAAACGCTCGGGAAACTTTTTCGCGAACTCCTCGGTCCGGGTGGACTCGGTAAGGTCGGCGCACAGGGCAACCACGTTTTTATTCTCCTCTCCTGCGCGAACCAAGCCCTCCCCGTATCCGTCGCGAGTTGGCCTCATCTCCGGCGCGTCCGTAAACGCCTTTTTATTCAATTTCGCTTTCGTATATAACACCGTTTTAGGAATTAGAAATTAGAAATTTTAATCACTGATGCTCGCTCCGTATCTTTCCCTCCAATGTCCGCAGATCCGTGAGCGCCCTCTTTGCCTCATCTTTGTTTGGCGGCTTTCCGTGCCAGCGATAGTCCCGTTCCATGAAGCCAACTCCCCTGCCCGGAATCGTGTGCGCGATGATGACGGTCGGCGCCTCGTATGTCGCCTCGGCCTCATGGGTCGCGTCAACAAGTTCACGGATATTATGTCCGTCAATCTCCAGCACATTCCACCCAAAGGCCTTATACTTCTCGGCAAAGGGCTCAAGCGGCATCACCTCTTCGGTATTTCCATCTATCTGAATGTTATTCCGGTCCACGACCACGGTAAGATTGTTCAGCCGATGCCTGCGGGCGAACATAACGGCCTCCCAGTGATTCCCCTCTTCATGCTCTCCGTCGGAGGTGATGCAATACACCCGATATTTTTTTTCGTCGAGGCGCGCGGCGAGCGCCATGCCGCATGCCTGTGCGAGGCCCGACCCCAAGGGGCCGGAAGTCGTCTCCACTCCGGGCAAAGACCCCCTATGAGGATGGCCCTGCAACCTGCTCCCGAGGCATCGCAGGGTCTTCAGTTCATCCATGGGAAAGTACCCGGCGCATGCGAGCGCGACGTACTGCACCGGACAAATATGCCCGCAGGAAAGAACCAGCCGATCCCTGTCTGCCCAATCCGGCTTTTTCGGATCGTGGTTTAAAATATGAAAATAAAAGGCCGTGAAAATCTCCGCAGCGCCGAGAGGCCCGGCCGAGTGTCCGGACCCGGCCTCCAAAAGCTCTTCAATCAAAAGTTCGCGGATTTTCATCGCCCGCTCTTCCATGCTTTTCAATTTACCTTCATGAAGTGACATGAGTTATTGTTATGGGATAAGAAAAAGATCTGTCCCGACTTCAAAGAGGCCCTCATCGCTTCCGCGGTCCGCGGAGCCCTTTGGGGCGTTATCAGCGTTTTCAAGGCGGGTGTTTATCTCGTACTTCCCCTTGGAACAGGCGAACGCGTAATGGTATCGGGAGGTATTTACCGGATCTCGCGGGGTGTGCGTTACGACCGGCCCCTGAATCCCCTCCCGGGCAAGATCAATAGGCAGCCAATTTGTCCCGCCTCCGGATGGGGCTGTGGATTTGAATGCCCCCTCCCGGATGCCCGAGCAGAAAGAAGAGTTTTTTGAGGCCACGGAATCAAATACAAAAGAAAGCGTCGAAATATCTGAAAGCCGTTTTTCGTCCCGAGACGATTGGAGAAGCAGAAGGTCTTCTCCGTCCGGACCCGAGCGCACGGAAGTTGTTTTTTCGGAAAACCCCAAGGCGAAAAGTTCCTGGATATTGAAGACGTCGAAGCGAAGCGTCGGAAGGATTCTCGGCGCTCCGCGCGCGACAAGAAAAGGACTCGCGATAAAAATAATAACCCCGATGAATGTTGCTAAGATAAAAAATTGATCCCGGACAATGCCCTCTCGAACCCAGGGCTTCCGAGAACGAAGCTCCATAAAGATACGGGAAAGGTATACGAGCCCAAAGGGGAAGAGAACAAAAAATGAGAAAAGATTCAAAAGAACGGAAGGAAGAGGAGAAACAAGGAAGGAAGAGAGGAGAAACCGAAGAATGACCAAAAACGCGCCCCCGAGAAGAATACCAAAGAAGACCCGAAATAAAATGCCCCAAAAGTTCCCGCGCGCGTACCGGACGCTCTCTGCGAGAGCCCCGAAGCCCTTTACCTCATCCGTAAAAAAAACGAAGAACGCGAAAGACATGGAAACAACAAGGAAGACGCCGGGGATAATGAGAAAGGTAAATCCGGCAAGCGCCACGAGATAAAAAGCAATGAAAATCCAGACGTACGATCCGATTTTTGGAAAACTTTTCAGATACGCGGTCCAGAAAAATTCGGACCTGTCGGAAGATACGGCGTACAAAATCGCCGCGCCTCCCCATATTTGAAGGAAAATAACCACGGCGCCGAAAACGACGACACCCAAAAAAACAGCCGGAGAAAAAAGCACTCCCGGAGTAAGCCGCCCGGCTTCGGAATCCGCCATGCCGAAAATTCCCATCGCGAAAACAAAAAGGAAAAGCGCGGGAATCCCGAGGATGAAAAGAAACGTAAAAAATCGCTGTCCGTAAAGACGAAGGGACTCCGCGAGTAGGGAAAAGGGGGAAGAAAGAGCAACGTGATCCGAATGTTTCGAAACCCCGATTGTGTGTGAAGAAGCAAAACTCATCTTACTGGGCGCGCCTTAAAGAGGCGAATGCCTCCGCGGGACGCGGGTTATTCCAAATATATGACGAAGAAACAATTACGTTTGCCCCGGCCCTGCGTGCCAGGGAAGCGACGGCGTCATTCGTTCCTCCATCCACTTCTATTATAACACTTATGTCTCTCTCGCGGAGGGCGCGAATCTTATCCAAAATGTTTTCCTGAAACTTCTGCCCGGAAAATCCGGGACTCACGGCAAGAAACTGCACGAATCGCACCTTGTCCAAATACGGATAGACCGTTTCCACGGGCGTTTCAGGAAGCAGGGCGAGTCCAAATTCGCATTCAGTAAAACTTTCAACTTTCAACTTAAAACTTTCAACTATCTCTACGTGCGCAAGTACCCGTTTCGCTCCAGCCGCGACCCATCGCGGCGCATACTCTTCCGGCTTCTCCACCATTAAATGAACTTCAACCTTACGAAGTCCGACTTCCCCGGGAAGTCGGACTTCTACGTCCCACGTTTTTGCAGGGGTAAACTTCCCGTCCGAAACGTCAAAATGAACCCACTTTGCGGGAATGTCTTTCAGCATCTCGAGATGCTTCCGCACGCACCCCTCGTCTCCGCAATTGATGGCTGGGATAACCTCCATAAAAATTCTAAACCCTAATATCTAAATCCTAAACAATCTCATCGAGATTTTTCCTGTAACTCGATCTCAAGCTTCGAAATCTTGTCCCGACGCCTTCTGTGCCGCTCCTCGTTCGCGAAGGGAGTTCCGAGCCAGGTCGTGACGATTCTCTTCACGTCGTCCGGACGTACGTAACTGGCGGGCAAGGCAAGAATGTTCGCGTCGTCATCGTTCCGCGCGTCAAAGGCCTGGTCCGGCGTCACAACCAAAGAACACCTGACGCGGGGAAATTTGTTTGCAACAATATCCACACCCACGCCGGAACCGCACATAACAATACCGCGGGCATTTTCGTAGTCATTACTCACCTTCTCCGCGACCGCGGACGCGAAGTCGGGATAATCATCCGCCTCGTCCAGCCGAGTATTACCAAGATCGTAAATCTGGTACCCAAGGCCCTGCACAAAATTTTTGATTTCTTCCTTTAATTGAAATCCGCGATGATCCGCCCCTATATAAATAACCATATAGTTATTCTACCACATACGGCTGAAAGGCGTCATTCAGGCGTATCGGAATAAGCTTGAAAGAAAATATCTTTTTGTCGCGGATGAGCACTCGCGCCATCGCGCCCCGCATCGTCTCTTCCGAAAAATCCTGGTCAAAAACAAAATTCCCCAAGCTATAGGCAATCCATCCATTTTTATATTTTTCAACTTCCTGCGCCACGTGCGGATGATGACCGATCACCAAGTCCGCGCCAGCGCGAACCATGGCGCGCGCGAGTTTTTTTTTGAATATCATTCGATTCTGTCTTGTATTCCTCGCCCCAGTGGAAAGAGACGATTACGATATCGGCCTCCTCGCGCGCATCCCCGACGCGCTTTCGGATATTCTCCAGCCGCGGATCGCTTATGCCCGGCGAATCCTCTCCGGCGATAAGGCCCTCGGGATACAAATTCGTATACGCTAAAAACGCAACACGAAACCGACACCCCGGGGAGCTCGGCTTCCCCAGTTTGGAAGCCGAGCTCCCAAACGCTACGCAGAAAACCGCGGGCTTGTCGGCCTCTTCCTGATTTTTCCCCGCGCCAACCGAAGAGATGCCCGCCTCTTTTAGTAAACGAACCGTGTCTAAAAGCGCGTCCACGCCCCAGTCCCAGATATGATTGTTCGCGAGAGATAAAACATCAAACCCCGCGAAATTGAGCCCCGCTAAAACCCGCGGATCCGCGCGAAAAGAATAGATCGAGCCCTGATGCGCCCCTTGATCTGAAATGGGACCTTCAAGATTCCCGAAGGTGATATCCGCCCCGCGAGTCGCCTCCGCGATAAGCCGGAAGGGATACGCGTAGTCCCCGCGCTCGCGCATCTTGCTCTCCACGCTCCGCGAGAGCATGATGTCTCCCGTGAAAAGAAGCTCGATATCGTCCTCGGAAGCGAGAACCACGGGGGGAGCATTCGTCGTCGAGACGGGTTGGCCGTGAATTTTGAAATACAAAAAACCGGAAAGACCGAAAGTGCCTAAAGAAAGAAAGAATACAAACGCCCAATACTTCATTTGAGATGGGTTCTAGGCCTGAACCACCCCTGCCACATGCCGCACAAGAGTTGAGACGTACCCCATTTCATTGTCATACCATGAAAGCACTTTTACCAAATTTCCGTCCACGACGCGGGTAAAGGCGAGATCCGCGATCGCTCCGTACTTCTGCCCGATGATGTCTGACGAAACAACCTGGTCTTCAGTAACCGTAAAAATCCCCTCCCAGCGCGGGGACTTTGCCGCTTTTCGCAAAATGTCGTTCACCTCCTCCGCCGTTGTCTTCCGTTTCGAGACAAACGTAATGTCCGCGATAGAACCGGCGATGACCGGGACCCTCATCGCGATTCCGTCAAACTTCCCCTGAAGTTCAGGAAACACCCGTCCGACCGCGAGCGCGGCGCCGGTTGAGGATGGAATGATACTGCAGGCGCCTGCCCGCCCCCGTCGCATGTCGCTCCCCTTCACGGTGTTGTCAACGATGCTTTGAGTCGCGGTGTAGGCGTGAACCGTATTCAACATCGCCTTTCGGATTCCCGGATCTTCGGAAAGAATCTGTATGAGAGGCGCCGAAGCGTTTGTGGTGCACGAACCATTTGAGGTTAAGACCGCCCCTTTCAGATCGCCGTCGTTTATGCCCATAAGCACGGTCTTCCCTTCGGCGCCATCCTCGTCTTTTGCCGGAGCCGAAATAATAACGCGCTTCGCTCCGGCAACGAAATGCACCTTCGCTTTTTCATACGACTCGAAGGCGCCCGTGCTTTCGAGAACAATATCAATACCGAGCCGTTTCCAGGGGAGCTTCAACGGATCCGGCTCGCGCAGAAATTGGATTGTCTTCTTCCCGACGCGAAGATGCTCGCCCTCCACCGCGACTTCTTCAGAAAATCTTCCATACACCGAGTCGTACTGGAAGAGATATGCTAAACTCTCTAACGACCCTAAATCGTTGATCGCGATGATATTCAAATCCTTCTTCCCGATCGCCTCGCGTAAGAACAATCTCCCGATGCGGCCAAAGCCGTTTATTGCTATATTTGCCATACCTACATTAATTACAATGAAAAAATAATACCAAAGTTATGCCTATTGTACCAAATTAAAATGAAAACTTATCCCCAGCCCTGATTTCGAGCGCCTCCACCGTTCCCGCGCGGACCTCAAGAACCGCATTCACCGGTCCCGGCGAAACATACATTGGAAGACCCGAAAGAGCGGCACCCGAAACTGGCAGGGGCAAGTTTCGATCCGCGCCGATCACCCCTCCCTTTCGGACCCAGATAATATCAATGGGAAACTTCATGTCTTTCATCCAAAAACTTTGAACTTCCGGTCCGCCGGCTGGCGAATCGAAAAGAAAAAGCATGCCGCGCATTTCGTCTAAAGAATCTCGTCCGGAAAGCCCGCGCGCCCTTTCTTCCTCCGTGTCCGCAACCTCGGCGATAAATTCGTGCTTCCCGATCCGGACAAGCGCT
>JAUYPG010000050.1 GCA_030695805.1 Nanobdellota archaeon | reverse complement strand
AACCAAATTCCTTACATCCCTTATTCGCGCGAATAAGGGATGTAAGGATTAGTAGGCCTTTCTGCGGGGGGGGGGCTTTATTGGTTTGAGTTTACCTGCCTCGTAGCAAAATTTATTCTGATATTCGGGGTTTGTGATTTTCTGATAGAATGTATACATGGCTACCTCATCACAAGAACTGGATGCGCGTTTTCGGGAGGGGAGGCGAAAGGCGGAAGAGGCGGACGCAAAGCGGCGCGCAACGAAGCTTGGGTACGAGTATTTTGACCTCGTGTCCGTGAAAGTCCCCACGGAATTGAAGGCCATGGAGATTGTGCCCGAGGCAGAGGCGCGGGCGGCGCGGCTTTCTCCTCTTCAGATTTTGCGGAAGCAATTGGTGGTCGCGGCGTTCGATCCCAAAAATCCCGAGACGGAACGGGTGCTGGAAGGTCTTCGGAAAAAATACAGGGTACATGTCGTCGTTGTTTCGCTTGCTGGCCTCGAGCACGCGTGGAGCCATTATATGTATGTCCGGACCGCGGGGAAGGATATCTCCGGCAGGGTGAAGATTGACGAGGCCCGTTTGCGGGAAGTGCAGAAGAGTATTTTAAATTTCGATTCGTTCGCGGAGGTCATTGGTTTGCTTTCCTCGCAAACATCGGAGGCCCTTGAGGCGATTTTGGGGGGCGCGCTCCGGCTTCAGGCATCTGACATCCACCTTGAGCCGACAGAGGGTCTGGGAGTTCTCCGTCTTCGGGTTGACGGGATTCTCCACCCCGCTTTTACGGAGATTGATCCGCATGCGTACCGTTCCCTTATTACCCGCATCAAACTTCTTTCGAACCTGAAGCTTAATGTTTCGCGCGAGCCGCAGGACGGCAGATTTACCATTGATCTTCAGGACGCCCATATTGAAATCCGCACCTCAATCATCCCTTCCGAGTACGGAGAAACGGCGGTGCTTCGGATTCTCGATCCCTCGGCTCTTAAAATTAATCTTGAAGAACTCGGGTGGCGCGAAGACGATTTGAAAATTATCGAGGAGGTGATTGCCCGGCCGAACGGCCTGGTGCTCGTAACCGGCCCCACTGGCTCCGGAAAGACCACGACGCTCTACGCGTTTTTGAAAAAAGTATTTACTTCGGAGATCAAAATCATCACGATTGAAGACCCGATCGAGTATCATTTGTCGGGCATCTCGCAGACGCAGGTGAGAGACGACGCCAATTACACGTTCGCGTCCGGGCTTCGTTCTATTTTGCGGCAGGACCCGGATGTGATTTTGGTGGGAGAGATTCGGGACAAGGAGACCGCGGAGATCGCGCTGAACGCGTCTCTCACCGGGCATCTTGTGTTTTCAACTTTGCATACGAATGACGCGGTGGGGGCTATTCCTCGCCTTTTTGACCTAGGGGTGAAGTACCAGGTGCTCGGGCCCGCGATATCGCTTGTGATTGCTCAGCGTCTCGTGCGGCGGCTTTGCACAGAATGTAAGAAACCGGTTTCTATTGATGATGAGACGCGGGGGAAGATTTCTCATTTTTTGGGCTCTT
This sequence comes from Nanobdellota archaeon, assembly GCA_030695805.1. GTDB lineage: Bacteria > Patescibacteriota > Minisyncoccia > UBA6257 > GWB1-50-10 > JAUYPG01. The sequence continues at coordinate 5,454 of JAUYPG010000050.1, read as the reverse complement.
TGCCGAAACGCGTTTCACGCGTGAAATATCAGGCACCGACGATATTCGAGCCCGGTGCTTGCGGGGCGTGCGGCAATCTTGGGTATAAGGGCAGGACTTCGATTTTCGAGCTTTTTCTTGTGACGGACTCGATGGAGGAACTCATCTACACCGATCCCACGGAGACGGATATAAAGAAAAAAGCCCGCGAGGCGGGGATGGTGTTTATGCAGGAAGACGGCATTTTGAAGGTTCTTTGTGGAGAGACCTCACTTGCCGAGGTTCTGCGACTTACTGGGAAGATCGAGTGGTAATCCGCTTCAATACAGGATCTGTGGGTGAGGTTGCCAAAAGGCGAAAGGCGATCCCGTCCCCGCAAGCGGAGTCGGGAGGAGGACTTCCCCGAGGAGTTCCCCAGCCGAAACCAGAGAGTCCTTTTGTTTAAAGAAATATCCAAAAAATCACCCACAGATTCTATGTTGAAGCGATATTTTGAAGAGCATAGCATAAATATTGTTTTGTGTCAATCCTCACCACAGGTCTCTCTTTTGCTACTTTTTGTTCTTTTTGATGTATGATGTTGGTATGGTTACGGATGAAATGGGACAAAAAAGTCCTGTGCTTCAGGGGGGAGATCAAGATATCACCCTTCGGCCCACCTCATGGGATGAGTATGTGGGGCAGGAAAAAATAAAGCAGAACGTGCGCCTAATTGTCGAGGCGGCGAAGCAGAGGGGGGAGGCGTGTGATCATCTTCTTTTTTACGGGCAGGCCGGGCTCGGAAAGACCACGCTCGCGTATCTTATCGGGCGGGAAGCCGGGGTTCATGTGCGTTCGACCACCGGGCCTTCTCTTGAGCGCGTGGGAGATGTTGCCGCAATTTTAAGCAATATCGAGCCGCATGAGATTCTTTTTATTGACGAGATCCATCGGATAAACCGGGCGGCAGAAGAGGTGTTTTATCCGGCGCTTGAGTCGCGGAAGCTCCATCTTGTGGTTGGTAAGGGGCCGTCCGCAAAGACACTTTCCATTGATCTCCCTCCTTTTACCGTGATTGGCGCGACTACAAAGGCAAATATGCTCTCATCGCCGCTCCGATCGCGCTTTGGAGCGACATTTCGTCTGGATTTTTATTCTCTTTTCGATATAGAAGCAATTATCCGGAGGTCTGCCGGGCTTCTTGGGGTCGAGATTCATGATGGCGGGGCGGAGCTACTCGCGCGGGCGTCGCGCTTTACTCCACGGACGGCGAACCGTCTTTTGCGGCGAGCGCGGGATTTCGCACAGGTGCACGGAGAGGGCGTCATTACGGAGGACGTTGCCCACGAGACCTTGCAGATGCTCGACATTGACAAACTGGGGCTTGAGGAGATTGACCGCGAGCTTCTCCGGGTTATTATCAAAAAATTTCGGGGCGGCCCGGTCGGGCTCGGCGCGCTTTCGGCCGCCCTCTCCGAGGAGCAGGGAACGATTGAGGATGTGTATGAGCCCTATCTTATGAGCTTGGGGCTTTTGAACCGGACCTCCATGGGCCGCGTTGTGACGCCGGAGGCGTATGAGTACCTTGAAATTCAAGGGCCGGATTCTTTGTTATGATGCTCAAGAGCTTCTCTTCTGCCGAGACAGGGCGGTTTGCGAATAAATTCGCCGCCTCTCTTTTGGATGGAGGGGCTCTTCGGAGAAGGAGAAGCGGGGCATTTGTCATTGCTCTTTCCGGCGAGCTTGGCGCGGGAAAGACGACGTTCGCGCAGGGGTTCGCGAAGGGACTCGGGATACGGAGACGAATTATAAGCCCAACGTTTGTGTTTGTGAGAAGATATTTTTTGCAACGAAGAAACAAGCAACAAGCAACAAGAGACAAGGGGCAGGCACAATTTTTTTTTCATATTGACGCGTATCGGATTCGAAAAGCGGATGACTTGAAAGGGCTTTGTCTCGAAGAAATTTTCGCGGACTCGAAGAACCTAGTTTTCGTGGAGTGGCCTGAAAATATCAAGATGCTTTTGCCGAAGGATACGACGTGGGTCAGGATGAGGTATGGGGGGCATGAAAATGAAAGAGTAATTAGTAATTAGAAATTTTAATCATGGTTATTTATCTTTACGGTCCGGACTCATACGGGAGAGGAGAAAAAGTTCGGGAGCTTGTGACGAAGTATCGCGCGAAATATGCGCACGCGGATTTTTTGGACGCTGATTTGGGGGAGAGTCCCGGCGATTGGGCCTTGGTTCGCGATTTCCTCAAGCAATCGTCGCTTTTCGCCTCCTCGAAGCTTTGTCTTATTCGAGAGTCGGGCGCGGTTTCGGAGAAGAACGAAATTTCGAAGGAGGAAGTAAAGGAGTGGAAGAAGGTTTTGGCGTCTGCGGCGGAGTCGGAGAAGACCTTTGTTATTATTTCCGACTCATCAAAATCCGTTGCCGCGTTTGGTTTTTTGCTTCGGCCTCCCATAAGGTCGCAGGAGTTTTCGCGGCTTTCCGGGAGGCGTCTTCAGGATTTTGTTTTGAGGGAGGCGGCGCGACAGAAAATTGTATTTGAGACGCGAGCCCTTGTGGGGTTTTTGAGCTATGTTTCTGGTTCGGAGGAGCCGAGTTGGTCAGCCATCGCGGAACTTGAGAGGGCTTCACTCGCGCGATTCCCCCAGCCGATTTCCATAGCGTCCCTCGGGAAGATTATTTCTCTCGGCGGGTATGATGAGAGTTATCAGATTGCTTATGCCCTTATTCGTGCGAATAAGGGCATAGAGAGGTTGGAGATGTTGGAGACGCTTGCCCTAAAGGGAGACGAGCCGCGATACACTCTTAATTTGTTGGGGAGTTTGGCGCGGGGAGAGGATGCTGTTTTACTTGCTCGTGTGGATGAGATGGTAAAGGGCGGGGAGAGCGAGGACGAGGTCGCGCTTACGGGGTTTGCTTTGAGAGGCGGCGGGTAAGACGGGACTTGAGGCGGGAGGCCTTGTTTTTTTTGATGACGTTCACTTTCGTCATTTTGTCGAGTTTTTTATACACATCCGGAAGCATTTTCGCGGCCTCGTCTTTTTTTCCGGCCTCAATGGCTTTTTTATATTTTTTGATCACGTCCTTCATCGCCTCTTTGCGTTTGAGGTTTTGCGCGTGGCGGCGCTTGTTCTGGCGAAGGGCTTTTATTGCTGATTGTGTGTTTGGCATGCCAATGTTGTCCGAGCGAAGCGAGGTTACAACATTGAGCACCCCGCCTGCGGCGGGGCTTTCAAAATTTTCCCGCTCCACTCTTTAAAATCTCATTAGTTTTTGCATTGTACGGGGGTTTGGTGGACAAGTCAATGTTTTTTGGTGTATATTGCAAACAGATGTTCCTTATTAGAAAGGAGGTGATTTTCCAGATGGCAACGCTCAAGTTCCTTCTTCGTTTGATGCGTCGTCTTGTAGACTATTTTGACCTTAACAAAAGGCCTGCTAAATGGAAATAGCACAGAGCGATTTTGGTCGCTCAAGGCGTGCCCGCACCTTTGGTGCGGGTTTTTTGTTGCGGCAGGAGACGCGGTAGAGTACCATATGAAATATGATTTACGCCTTGCAGGGACAAGCAAGCGAGACGAGAGATGGATTTTTTGTGCTTCAGGTTGGAGGTGTGTTTTACAAAATTTACGCGGGAGAGCGAATGCTTCATGGTGTTCGTGTTGGACAGGAGATGAAGATTTTTTGTTCTTCGTATATTCGGGACGAGAGCGTGCCGGAGTTGTATGGATTTTTAGATGAGGTGTCTCTGCGGTTTTTTGAGCTTTTGATTTCGGTTTCAGGCGTGGGGCGGAAGACGGCATTAAAGGTTTTGGATGGGGGAACGGTGGAGGAGATTTCGTCCGCGATCGCGGAAAAGAAAACAGAACTTTTTTCGCGCGTACCGGGGATCGGGAAGAAGACGGCGGAGCGGATTGTGCTTGAACTCGGCGAGAAGATGGCGGTATACGGGTCGAAGGAGACGGTGGAGCGCATGGAGGCGGACAGGGATGTGATGGACGCGCTCCTCCGCCTTGGGTTTCCGCGCGACAGCATTTCCGAGGCGCTTCGGAAGATTGGGCCGGAGCCGAAGCGTTTGGAGGATCGCGTGCGGCAGGCACTGAAGCTTTTGGGGAAATAATGTATGGAGCGCGTATTTTTTTTTCTTAAAAAAATTATTCCTTCTCGCGTGTTTTGTTTGTTGCAGAGTCCGTATCATTTTGCGCTGGCGTGGCTTGCCGATGTGTGGTATGGAATGCCATCGCGGAGGATGTATGTGATTGGAGTGACAGGCACGAAGGGGAAGACGACGACTGCGAATCTGCTTGCGGATATTTTGGGTGCGGCGGGGCGCAAGACCGGAGTAACGAGTTCGGTATATTTTCGATTCGGGTCAGAAAGAATTATAAATGATACTAAGCAGGGTATGCCCGGAAGATTTTATTTACAGAAATTGCTTGCGGAGATGGTTCGAAAGGGCTGTACTCATGCCGTGGTTGAGACGACTTCGGAGGGCATGATTCAGCACCGCCATCGGTTTATTGATTACAATGCGGCAGTTTTTACGAATTTAACGCCCGAGCACATTGAGAGGCATGGGAGTTTTGAAAAGTATAGAGATACGAAAGTGAAACTATTTGAGAAAGTTGCTCGGAAAAAACCCTTCGGCGCGGCTCAGGACACAGACGGAATCGGGGTTTATAATTTGGATGATGGGAATGTGGGGTATTTTTTGAAACCAAAAGTCCCAACGAAAATAGGATTTTCGTTGGGAAAATCACAAATCACAAATCACAAATCACAAATAAATTCAAAATTACAAATTCAAAACATTAAACTTACGGACGACGGGTCGGAGTTTGATATTGAAGGAGTTCGTTTTCAAATACCTTTGGTTGGGGAATTTAATGTTTATAATGCTGTCGCAGCGATTGCGATGGCGCGGACGCTTGGAGTGTCTTTGGAGATGTGCGCGGAAATTTTACGAGACATAAAACCGCTTCCGGGGAGGTTTGAGGTTATCAAGGTGGTCCTTCCCCGCCAATCGGCGGGTCAGGACGACAATCACGACTTTGTCGTGATTGTCGATTACGCGCATGAGCCGAAGAGTTTGGAGGAATGCTACAAAGCGGCTCAGTTATTTTTAAGAGATCCTTCGCTTCGCTCAGGACGACCCGACGGCGGTCGGGTCGTTTGCCTTTTGGGTTCGCAGGGAGGAGGAAGGGACAAGTGGAAAAGGCCAGAGATGGGGAGGGTGGCGGCGCGGTATTGCGATGAGATTGTTTTGACGAATGAAGACCCATACGACGAAATTCCTCTCAATATCATAAATGATATTGAGGAGGGAATTTCGTCGCAGTTGAAAGTTGAAAGTTGTAAGTTGAAAGCTTATAAAATTATTGACAGGAAGGAGGCGATTAGAAAAGCAATTTTTCTAGCTGGGCCGGGGGATGTGGTGATTCTGACCGGCAAGGGTGGGGAGGTTTGGATGTGTTTAGAGAAT
>JAUYPG010000041.1 GCA_030695805.1 Nanobdellota archaeon | reverse complement strand
AAGCTCGACTTCCCGAGGGAAGTCGAGCTTCTCCGTTGTGGCGGGTGGTTTTACTTTTTGCCCCATTGTTCTATACTGAATAAAAGTCGAACACATTAATTTTTTATCCAAAATATGTTTCTAGGAATAAGCATAGGAATTTGGACAGTTGTGGGAGTTATTGCAATTGTTCTTTTGTGGTTTGTCGCCGCGTACAACGGATTTGTGCGTTTGCGGAATCGGGTGGAGGAGGCGTGGAGTGATATCGAGGTTCAGCTGAAGCGTCGGACGGATCTCATTCCGAATGTGATTGAGACGGTGAAGGGCTATGCCGGGCATGAGAAAAAGGTCTTTGATGATGTTACTGAGGCGCGTACGCGGGTCATGGGCGCGGAACAGAAGGGGGATGTGAAGCAGATTGGAGCCGCGGAAAACATGCTCTCCGGCGCCTTGAAGACGCTTTTCGCCGTTGCCGAAAATTACCCTGATCTGAAGGCGAATGCCAACTTTCTTGATCTGCAGAGAGAGCTTGCGGACACGGAAAACAAGATTCAGGCGGCGCGGCGTTTCTATAACACGAACGTTCGGGACTTCAATACTCACGTGGAGTCATTTCCGTCGAATATCGTGGCCGGGGCGTTTCACTTCAAGAAGCGGGAGTTCTTCGATATTGATGAGAATGTTGAAGGGAAACCCGTCTCGGTCAAATTCTAAATTCTATTAGGATTTAGAAATTTTTTGCGTGGCTAGTTTGTATACCCAACAGAGTTCGAACATTCGAAAAACGTGGATGCTCTTCACGGTTTTTTTGGTTGTGGTAATAGGGGCGGGATGGATATTTTCACAGGCATTCGGGGACTCCTCGATTTTATACATTGCTGTTATCTTTAGTTTGATTATGAACATAGCGGGGTACTGGTACTCGGATAAAATCGTACTTTCCATGGCGCGGGCAAAGCCAGTTACCCGCGAGTCGCATCGAGAACTCTACAACATTGTGGAAAATCTTTGCCTGACGGCCGGACTCCCAGTGCCGAAGATTTACGTTGTGCCGGAGCGTCAGCCGAATGCGTTTGCCACCGGGCGGAATCCGAAGCATTCGGCGGTCGCGGTTACCGAGGGACTTTTGGAGATTTTAGATCGGAGTGAACTTGAGGGTGTGCTCGCGCATGAACTTGCGCACATCGGGAACCGCGATATGCTTGTTTCCACCGCCGTTGTCGTGCTTGTGGGGTTTATTTCTATTCTTTCGGATTTTTTTATGCGTTCGCTTTTGTTTCGGGGGCGGGGTGATGACCGGGGAAGCGCCGGAGGTATTATGATTCTTATCGCGATCGCCTTCTCCATTCTCGCGCCGATCTCCGCCATGCTCATCCAGCTCGCAATCTCGCGGAAGCGTGAATTTTTGGCGGATGCCTCCGGCGCCCTGCTTACGCGCTACCCGGAGGGCCTGGCGCAGGCGCTTGAAAAGATCTCAAAGAGCCCTCTTCCTATGCGATTTTCGGGAAATACGACCGCGCACCTTTGGATTGATGACCCGTTTGATGACCCAAGGGGGGAGCGGTACGCAAGGAAGCCGTGGTTTCATAAATTATTTATGACTCACCCTCCGGTTGCGGAGAGGGTGGCGGCGCTCAGGGGAATGAAAGCGTAAATTTCAAATTACAAGCACCAAATTACAAACAATATCAAATGACCAAAATCACAAACATCAAACACGTTTTTGCGCCCGAGGCGCATCCGTCTTTGGCGGAGAATTTTGAACATTTGAATTTGTAATTTGTTTGTGGTTTGGAATTTGTAATTTGGAATTTCTTGTGATACCCTCGTTTTGATATGAAGCATCAGTTCGGAAAAACGATCGTGATAAAACTCGGGGGGTCTATTATGTATCCGGAAGAAATTGATCCCGTTAGAGACCGCCCCGTCAAAGGCGTGGCTACGGTTGCGTTGGCGCAATCTGTCTCTAACGGGATTGATATCCGGTTTTTGAAGTCGTTTCGCTCCCTTATTTTGAATCAGATTCGCCGCCGAGGACGGCGTTTTCTTATTATCGTGGGGGGCGGCAAGATTTGCCGAGTGTATCAGGACGCGGCCGGGAAAATCGTGCGCGTAACGAACGAGGACAAGGACTGGATTGGAATTCACGCGAGCCGGACGAATGGCCATCTGCTTCGAACAATTTTTCGCGAGGAGGCGAACCCGGTCATGATAGACGCGCGGGGGAAGGTGAAGTCCTTAACGCATTCTGTTACGATTGCCTCGGGCTGGCGTCCCGGGAACTCAACTGATTATGTTGCGATGGCGCTTGCCATGGATTTCCGTGTGCCGGAGGCGATTGTGATGGGGCATCCAGCGCATGTGTACAACAAGGACCCGAGGAAGCTTGCGAACGCCCAGCCGTTTATGGAAATGACGTGGAAGGAGTACAAGAAGCTCGTTCCCGCGAAGTGGGCGCCTGGTGCCTCTGCCCCGGTTGATCCGGTTGCCGCTCGCCTCGCAGAAAAGGCGAAGACCCAGGCGATCGTCATTGGTCCTGACTTGAAAAATCTTCAGCATCTTTTGGAAGGAAGAGAGGCGAAGGGGACGATTATCCGTTAGTATTTACCCCCACACCTATGGCATAGGCGTGGGGGGTTTACTTTTTTATTTATTTGTGTTATGATTAGTATTATGAATATACGCTTTTTTGGCATATTAGTTGTTATTTTTTTTGGTATAAGCGGGCTTTTTCTTCCAGTCCTCGCCCATGATGGCGCTCCACTTGACGCGGACGGTTGCCATGAGTGCCGTTCTGAAGACGGGTGTTTCTTTTTTGATTATTGGAGCGTGCCGCGCGTTACGCGCCATTGCCACGCGGCGCCGAAGGCGGTCGCGGCAACTACTTCCGCGTCGGTTTCTGTAGAAGCCGAGAAGCCCGCCTCGAGAGGGCGATTCGCGCGAGTACTTCGGGTTCCCACGGGAGACGAGATCGAAGTAGAGTTTGAAGACGACCGGAGTCGCGCGCTCGTTCAACTTTTGGGCGTCCAGAGCCCCGCGTCTTCTGGGCCGGCATATTCACCCCTGTGCGCGGAAAAGATCGAGGAGAGTTCGCGCGCGTATCTTGAAGATTTCGTATTGGACAAAAAAGTCGAGATTCGTCCGAGTTTGGTCGGAGAGGATGCTTTGCCAAATGGTACGCTTCTTCGCTCGGTCTTCCGAGGGAAGACATTTGTGAATGAAAAGCTTTTGAAGGAGGGCTATGGGATGGCCGATGAAAGCAACGTCTTCGAATTTCTGTCGGATTTTTCAAATGATGAAACGCTCGCGCGTCGTGACGAGAAAGGGGTCTGGAATCCCGAATTTTGCAAAGAGAAGGAGCGGAGCGCGCTTCTCGGAATGCTCGCAAACCAGATTTCCCGATATCAGTCCTTTCCTGCTATACTCCAGTATGCTTTCGCGGGCCTTGGGCTTCTCGGAGTATATCTTTTCTCACGGCTTATTCGGCGATCTCGCGTCGTCGCGTAATTCTTCACATATGAAAACTAAGATTATCGTTACCTTGGGTCCCAGTTCGGACTCGCCGGAGATGATCCGCGCACTCGGTCATTCGGGAGCGGATATTTTTCGAAATAATTTTTCTCATTGCAGGCCGGAGGAGTATGAGGAGCGGCTCCGGGCGGTTCAGGCCGCGTCGAAGGAGGTCGGGCGGCCTCTTTTTATGATGGTTGATCTTCAGGGGCCGAGAATCCGAGTGGGTGTTCTTCCCGAAGAGGGTAGAGAGCTTGCTTCGGGCGAGGAGGTGGTCTTTTCAACCCGGAAAGAGAAGGAGAATGGAGTCATATTCATTGATAATCCCTATCTTCACCTCGATATTCAGCCCGGAGATCCCATGTTTCTTTTGAATGGCGAGATCGAGCTCCAAGTTATGAATGTACGGGACGATGAAATTATTACGAAAGTTCTTCGCGGGGGGATGCTTTTTTCCCGGAAGGGCGTGAATGTTCCGCGCACGAAGCTCACGACCTCCGGGCTTACGGAAAAGGATAGGGCGGATTTGAAGTTCGCGCTTGGGGCGGGTGTGGATTACGTCGCGGTCTCTTTCGTGCAGGCCGCGGAGGATGTCTCCCGCGCGCGGGAGATTGTGGGCGACAAGGTAAAGATTATTTCTAAAATAGAAACCGCGCTCGCGTTGAAGCACATTGATTCTATTATTCAGGCATCGGACGCCATTATGATCGCGCGCGGGGACTTAGGAATTGAAGTTCCGGTGGAGGAGATTCCTTTTATCCAGAAAAATTTGATCCGCCACGCGACATGGCACAGAAAGCCCGCGATTGTGGCGACTCAGATGCTTACGTCCATGATTCGCGCGCCCCATCCCACGCGCGCCGAGGTTTCGGACATCGCAAACGCGGTCTGGGACGGGGCGCAAGGTGTTATGCTTTCGGACGAGACCGCTTCCGGAGGATATCCCTTGGAGGCCCTGCGAGCCCTGAAAAAGATTGTCCACAAAGCCGAAGAGTTTCACTTCAACCCTTCGCACGCGCTTTAGACGACATCAGGAAATCTGCTTTTCTTTTTGGATTTCGTTCAACATTCTTTCAACTTTTTTCATGCTCGCTTCGTCGAGGATTGAGAGGGGAAGGGGCGAAAGTTTTTTCTTCCGCAACATATTCACCGCGCGCTCGATTTCTTTTTCCGTTTTTTCGTCGCTTTTTGAGAGGAATACCAATTCTTTCTTTTTTAAAAGTTCGGGAGAGTATTTTCCGAGTTCCCGGCGGATCGTCTTGTAGTCCTCGAACGGGTTTTCCGATTCCGAAGAGACCAGATGAAAGAGGACACTGGTGCGCTCAATATGGCGAAGAAATTTGGTGCCGAGTCCGCGCCCTTCGTGCGCGCCCTCGATGAGTCCGGGAATATCGGCGAGTATGAGGTCGTGCCAGGCCCCGAGATTTGGCTCAAGAGTCGTAAAGGCGTAGTTTGCCACCTTACTTTTCGCGTTTGTGAGAGCGTTTAGGAGGGAGGATTTGCCCGCGTTCGGGAATCCGATAAGGCCCACATCCGCGATGAGCTTTAGCTCGAGAAAAAGCTTCCTCTTTTCTCCGGGGAGGCCGGGTTGGGATTCACGAGGCGAGGTGTTTTTGGATGAGCGAAAGAGAAAATTTCCTTTTCCACCTCTCCCGCCTTTCACAAGCATGAGGCGCTCTCCGATTCGCGTTATTTCCCAAACTTCTTTTGTCTGCAGGTCGCGAATCTCTGTTCCTACTGGAACTTGGAGTATCAGGTCCTTGCCGTCTCTGCCGTCGCGGAATTGTGATCTTCCGTCTTCGCCGTTTTCGGCCTCGAGTGATTTTTCGTATCGGAAACGGTCAAGCCGTCCGATGTCCGGGACCCCTTCGAAATAAATGTCCGCGCCCTTGCCGCCAGAGCCGCCCGTCGGCCCCAGCGTCATCATATTTTTATTGAAGGCGACGGCGCCCTTGCCTCCGTTCCCGGAGTGTATTTTTATTTTGACTTCGTCTATGAGCATATATTTTCGCGTACAATACTTGCAGCGAGGTTACTATAGCGGGCGAAAATGACTCCGAGTGAGTCCCGTCGTAGCGGGACGACGAGGAGTTGCCTTCAGTATTATACTACCACGCGGCGCAGGTGTGCGGGAATATGAATCAGAATTTCATGGTGACTTGTCTTGCAAAGACGTGCCATGGATGCCACCGAGTTTTTCGCATACGGCTCCGCGCTTATCACTATCACGGATTTTTTCAGGTGTTCTTCCGGTATATTGGAAATATCAATGGAAGCCATATTCATACTTACTCGCCCTATGATCTTGCAGGCCCTTCCTTCTATGCTTACAAAGCCCTTATTTCCGAGGCGGCGATCCACACCTTCATAGTAGCCGGTGGGAATTGTGGCGATCTTCATTTTTTTTGGGGCCTTGAAGGTGAGATTGTATCCCACGAACTCTCCTTTTTCGATTTCGCGCACAGACGTGATTTTGGTCCGCATCTCGAGGACCGGTTTCGGGCTAATGTTTCTTTCAGAATACATATCGTATCCATAGAGACCGAGACCGAGGCGGATCACGTTCGCGTCAATCTTTTTGGAAAAGGCGCTTCCCGTGGTTGCGGCGAGGTGCGTATACCGGACTTCGGAGATTTCGCTTCGTATTACGCGTACGAGCTTGTTCCACGTCTCGATTTGACGTTCCGTGAACGCGGAGTTTTTCGTGTCCGCGTCCGCGAAATGGGAGAAAACGCCTTGTATTTTTATGCGCGGGTTCTTTTTTATGAGAGCAATCGCTTCGGGAACTTCTTTCGGAAGAATTCCTTGGCGATGCATGCCGGTATCAAGTTTCAGATGAAAGGAAGTCGGGGAAGAGAGGTTTTTTTCGATTTCTCGAAGGTGATCCATCCCTACGATTGCGTAAGCAATATTTTGAAGAGGCGGGCGTTTCAGGTTTGCTGGTTCGGTGTATCCGATGACGAGGATAGGCGAGCGGATTTTTTTTGTCCGCAGAGTCAGGGCTTCAAAGTAGGAATCTACGCAGAGGAATGGGCAGTTTTCCTGATCCAGAATGTTTGCTATTTCAAGGAGGCCGTGGCCGTAGGCATTTGATTTCAGGACCGGAGCGATTTCCATTCTTGGGTAAGCGCCTTGGAAGGCGTGGAGATTTTCGAGGAGGCGGTTTTTATGGACCAGAACCTCGATCATGGGCGTATAGTCGCGGAGGCGCCATTTTCGGAAGAGGGTTATAAGGCGGTTCATGTCTATCTGTTTTTATTTGTCTCTCATGTCGTTTTTTATGATACCATGATATTTTTTTTAACAAAACTCATTGTGTTTTCGTCTGATGTATGGTGAAATTATTTTGATGAATACAGATTCTCCTTCATTCTGGCTTTTCCCCGAGGAGCAGAGACAAGTCGTTTCCCGTCTTTTGGATTTCGGCCTTCTGAAATTCGATCCGGAAGGCAAATTGCCTTTGAAAAGCGGTGGGTTTACGGATATCTATATTTCTCTTCGCGACGCGCGTGATCGGGCGGAGGCGATTCGCTATATTTCCGGTCTTTTTACGATTCCCATTCGGGATCTTCAGGTAGAGCGTTTTGTCGAGGTTCCGGACGCGGTCTCCTGCTTTGCCGGTCCTATTTCACTTTCCACAGGGCTTCCATACCTTACGATTCGCGAGCAGGCAAAGGAGGGAAGAGTTTCGAACGCGAAGATGATAGGGCACCCTACGCATGGAGAGTCGGTATGTATTATTGATGATGTGATTACGGATGGCGCCTCAAAGATCGTGCCGATTCAGGAGTGTGTTCGGGCAGACCTCAATGTGAAGGCGCTTGTGGTTCTTGTTGATCGGGAAGGGGGATGGCAGGAGGCGTTCAGGCGCGAAGGAATTGAAGTGCCAGTGTATGCGGGCATGAAACTTGAGGATGTGCGACGGTGCCTTTCCACGCTTCAAAACGGGAAGCGGCGTGAGGTTGTGATAAAAGAGAAAAACCCTCTCATTGTCGCTTTAGACGGCAAGAGCCGAGAAGAGATTTTTTCAATTGCGGCAAAGATTCGTTCGCTGGGGTGTGTTTTGAAAGTAAACGACGCGGCGTTTGCGGAAGGGTTTGACTCGCTCCTGCCTGCCCTTTCCGTATACGGACGTGTGATGCTTGATTTGAAACTGCATGATATTCCGAATACGGTGTATAACGCCGCGCGTCGGCTACGCGTTTGCGCTCCTTGGGCATTGACCGTGCATGCCTCGGGCGGGGAGGAGATGGTGCGTGCGGCGGTACGCGCTTTGGACGGAACGCCCACCAAGGTGCTCGCGGTTACCGTTCTTACCGCGCTCGGCGCGGATGGTTGTAAAGAAATTTATACCCGCCTTCCGATTGATGAGGTAAGGGCGCTTGCCGCGATTGCGCACCGGGCCGGAG
>JAUYPG010000036.1 GCA_030695805.1 Nanobdellota archaeon | reverse complement strand
AGGACTCTTATATCTCGGTCATCGAGGCGGTGAAGCACGCGGCCTACGCGGAGCGGGCGAAGCCGCGGGTCCACTGGGTGGATGCCGCGGAGTTCGATCCCAAAAAAAATAAAGGATTTGAAAAAGCCCTGGAGAATCTGGAGACATTCGACGGGATTATCGTCCCGGGCGGTTTCGGTTCCCGCGCGGTTGAGGGAAAAATTCAGGTAATCCGGTACGCGCGGGGAAAAAAGATTCCTTACTTCGGGCTTTGCTATGGAATGCAGCTTATGGTCATAGAACACGCGCGGCACATCGCGGGCTTGGAAAATGCCAATACAACGGAAGTGAACCCGAAGACCCCGTATCCGGTCATAGACATATTGCCGGAGCAGAAGGAACGCATGAAGAAAAAAGAGTACGGCGGCACCATGCGCCTCGGCGCCTATCCCGCGGTTTTGAAAAAGGGCACCATCGCCCACAATGCGTACAAAAAAACTTACAACTTACAACTTTCAACTAACAACTTAATCAGCGAGCGCCATCGCCACCGCTATGAGGTGAATCCCGAATATATTGAACAATTGGAAAAAACAGGACTGGTATTTTCAGGCGTCTCGCCAGACAGGCGCCTTATGGAAATCGCGGAACTGCCGAAAAAAACGCATCCATTCTTTTTGGGGACGCAATTTCATCCGGAATTTACCTCCAGACCCCTGAAACCACAGCCACTCTTCCGCGCGTTCATAAAGGCGGCCCTGAAAAAATGAACAATATATTAGCGCCATTTGAAAACAACACCCTCCTTCTTCTCCTTGTCCTCTGGACAATTCCGTGGAAAGGAGTCGCGCTCTGGAAAGCGGCGAAGAAAAAAGACAAGTGGTGGTTTATCGTTATCCTGGTAGTAAATTCCGCGGCTCTTTTGGAAGCCGCCTATATTTTTTATTTCAGCGAACAAAAAAAGAAAATTAAAAAAGAAACCACGCCTCCTAAATCCATATGAAAGTACGATACCCCGTGATAGCTGGAATACTCTTGCTTGTTGCCCACGCCATACTCTCCCCGCTATTGTTGTACGTACAGTATCCGGTCCTCGATATTCCCATGCACTTTACCGGTGGGTTCATCGCGGCGTGGTTTTTCGCGGCGTATTTCAAAAATGAACAAATCAAAATTTCAAAAATCGCGGGAATCGTAATAATAATAGGAGGAACCGCGATCGTGGGGGTTGCTTGGGAATGGATGGAGTGGATAGTGGACAACGTCTTTCTGCCGAACCATCCGTTTATGGGAGGATTGGATGACACGCTTCTTGACCTCGTAATGGACCTCCTCGGTGGCGCTGTGATAGCGTTCATCGCCGGAAGGCGGCGTGGTACAATGGGGTCATGAAACAATACCTCGACCTCTTGCAGGACATTCTCGAGCATGGCACTGATTGCGAAGACCGCACCGGCACCGGCACCCGCGCCGTCTTCGGTCGGCAGATGCGTTTCAGCATGGCGAATGGCTTTCCGGCCGTAACAACGAAAAAACTCGCCTGGCGAAGCGTTGTCGCGGAACTCCTGTGGTTTCTGCGTGGAACAGGAGACGTGCGGGAACTTCAAAAACTTGAGTGCCGCATCTGGGATGGAAACGCGAATGCGGAATACTGGAAACCGCACGCCAAATTTGATGGCGATGTCGGTCGTATCTACGGTGTTCAGTGGCGCCACTGGATGGGAGCGAATGGGCAAGAGGTTGACCAGATCGCCCGGCTCATTGAAACAATTCAAAAGAAACCCAGTACGCGCCGGCATATTGTTACCGCGTGGAACCCGGCCGAGCTTGATTATGATGTGCAAAAAAATCCTCAGGTCGCGCTCTGTCCCTGCCACATTTTCTTCCAGTGTTTTGTCGCCGAAGACAAACTTTCGCTTCAGATGTATCAGCGAAGTTGCGACGTCTTCCTCGGTGTGCCATTCAACATCGCCTCGTACTCTCTTTTGCTTCATATGATAGCCGCAATCACAAAACTGGAACCGCACGAGTTCGTTCATATCTTGGGTGATACGCACATCTACAAAAATCATTTTGAACAAGTGAAAGAACAACTAAGACGAAACCCGTATCCGCTCCCGACATTAAAACTCAATCCCGCGTTTTCACACATGGAAACAATCGCGGACCTTGATATATATCTCAATCAAATCTTCAAAAAAGCGGACGAGATAAGAAAAGAACACGCGGACGAAAAAGAGGCGCGAAAAAAAATCTATGAACTTTTAGACGAGGTCGCGTCTTTAGAAAATTATCAGTGTCATCCGTCCATCAAAGCCGAGATGGCGATATAGGCCCGCGTATGCCCTGAGCGAAGTCGAAGGACTTGCCCAGGCGCAATTAGTAAAAAAATTAGTGGCAGGCGGCGTCTACCGCGCGCTCCGTTGCGAGCGCAATCAAATGCGCGTATATCGTTTCATTTTCTCATTCTCACGTTCTCAAGAACGTAGGAATGAGAAAATGGTATAATAAAAGCACAAAAATATGATGAAAAAATCATTGCAGTATCGCCAACTGGAAAGAGTTGTCCGAGGATTCTCAAACCATCGAAGAATCCAGATTTTAGAATTACTTGATAGAACACCGGAACTTTCCGTCACGGATGTTTCAAGAGAATTAAGAGTAAACTTCAAAACAATCGCGGAGCATATCCGGCGCCTCACGGCGGCTGGTCTTCTGATGAAGCGGAATGACTATAGAGATGTCCGCCATAGGTTAACTTCACTAGGAAAACTCATTCTGACGTTCTTGAGAACGTTAGAATGAGAAAACTATGGTCATCCTTATTGCGGCGATTGCCGAAAACAACTGCATAGGGCGTGGCGGAAAGCTTCCTTGGCATATTCCGGAGGACTTGAAACGTTTCAAGGAACTCACGACAGGCAAGACGGTGCTCATGGGTCGCAAGACCTTTGAGTCAATCATAGGGTATCTCGGCAAGCCCCTCCCGAATCGTAAAAATATCGTAATCACGCGGCAGCCGAACTACAAATACGGCGGTCATTCTAACCTTGCCTTTGCGGGGGAAGAATCTCCCGTAGAAATTTACCCGAATATCGAATCAGCCCTCGAAGCCCGCAAAAACGAGGACGTATTCGTAATCGGCGGCGCGGAAATCTATCGCCAAACCCTGCCTTTGGCGGACAAGCTTTTTATTACGGAAGTTCAAGAACAGGCGGAAGGGGACGCGTATTTTCCGGAAATAGACAAGGGCGCGTGGAAAGAGGTGAGCCGCGAAAACCATAAAACCTTTTCGTTTATAGAGTATGCACAAAAGAAAAAGGGATAGGCAACAAATAAAAAACCGCATAAAATAACGTTGTATGGAAAAAAATTCTTTTAAATTCGACCATAAAAATGCCGTTGGAAAAGAAGCGGAGAAACTTTCAAGCAAGGTATTTAAGCGGGAATGATTTCGGCGTTTTTTTGCAAAATACCAAAACCTGCCTCATAATTCTGGCGTGCGAATACACTCATACAACTCCGCCGTCCGCTACCTTGAATCCCTTATCCCCGACCCCGCCAAAAAACGGCAGGGGAATATGCGTTTGGAGCGGATTGAACATCTACTCCGGCTTATCGGCAATCCTGAAAAATCTTTTAAAAGCATTCACATCGGCGGCACTTCTGGCAAGGGATCAACCGCCTACATTACTGCGGCGATATTGAAAGAAGCGGGCTACAACACGGGCCTTCATCTCTCGCCGCATTTGGAAAAAATCAACGAGCGACTACAGATAAATGGGAAGTTGATTTCAGACAAAGAGTTCACAAATCTTGTCGCTTGGATAAAACCATACGTTAAGCAAGTGGAAAAAGAAGGCGAGTACGGCGCACCTTCGTATTTTGAAGTCCTTGTCGCCATGTCCTTTGAATACTTCAAAAGAAAAAAAGTTGAGATAGCCGTTATTGAGGTGGGTCTCGGTGGCACGCTTGATGCCACAAACGTGATTCATCCGCTTGTCGCAATCATCACGAACGTTGGTCTTGATCACACAGAGATTCTCGGAAACACTGTAGAAAAAATAGCTCGCGAAAAGGCGGGAATAATAAAAGAGGGAATTGAAGTCGTAACCGCGGCAACACAAAAAAGCGTTTTGGGAATCATAAAAAAATGTTGTAAAGAAAAACACGCGCGTCTCACAATCATCGAGAAACGTCCGAACGTGCCACCGCTCCGTCCAATAGGAGAGCACCAAAAAGTAAACGCCGCTTGCGCTATCATGGCCATAAAAAAACTGGGTTTTAAGGTATCGGAAACGGCAATAGAGCGTGCCCTTCTTCACGTTCAGATTCCAGGGCGATTCGAAGTTATAGAAAAGCTGAAAAAACCAACTATCGTTCTGGACGGAGCGCATAATCCAGCGAAGATGCGGGCTCTGGTGGACACCCTCCGGCAATTTTTCGCGAAGCGAAAAATCACGTTTGTCTTCGCCGCGAAAAAAGGAAAGGATGCGGAAGCCATGCTCCGCCTCCTCGCGCCTCTTGCGGAAAAGTTTTATTTTACCCGTTTTCAGGCGACCACCGACTTCGGCAAAAACCAGAGTATGAATCCCGAAGAACTTGGGAAAATTTTGAAAAAAATAAATCGTAGCATACAAACAGAAACTTCACAAAACTCAAAAAAAACTTTCTATAAAATCGTCGCGGATTCAAAAAGAAACTTTCAACTTTCAACTTTCAACTTTCAACTAATATGCGTTACTGGCTCTCTCTATTTAGTGGGGGAAGCAAGGAAACTTCTTAATGAGAAGTGAGATATATTAGCGACATCTAGAGTAGTTCTCATGTTGTTACGAAAACGCTTTATGCCAAGTCCAAGCGATAGGGTATAATTAAGCTATGAGTATGGAAAATCCCGACTTTCTCAAAGAAAAATATAATCTGCACAACACTAAAGAGGTAGAGTCCGCGGCCAAACGCGCGGAAATACGAACCGGCGAGCGCGTGCCTCTAAATCCTTCCGACCGCATTCAAAACTACCTTAACCGATTCAATGAAATACTTGACCGAGAAGACGAGGGTAAGCGAGAGCGCGGTGTTGAGGCGCTAAAGCGCGTGTTGTATAGAAAATTCGTCATCAAGCCCGAAGAAATTCCAGAAGGATATTTTGAAAATCAGAGAAGAATCGCCCGCGAGCAGGGCCATGGAGAAATAGAAATCACCAATGAAACGCGCGAGGCGCTTGCCGAGGTGGTTATTGCCGACCAGAAAAGTATGCTGGATAACTGGATTGGCTACCTCTCTTCAAATGACGCCCCCTATCCTGACTGGTTGAAATACTATGCCGTAAGAAGCGTCCTCGGCATGGGTGAATTTGACAAAGAGAAAAAACAATTCACCAAACGTTCCAAAGGCACAACCAAGCCCTTCCCCGACCTAAACCGCGAGGCCTTGGCTTATGTGCTTGATGTCATTGAAAAAAAACACAAAGGAGAAGCGCCAAACCTCGCCATACTTGAAGATGAAGACAAAGAACAATTTGAAAAACTTCTTGCCGGTGAAAACTTTGCGAAACTCTACGCCTTGGCGATTGAAAAAGTCACGCCGACCGCCGTAGAACAGCTCTCCATTACCGAAGGCAAATGGATAAAATATGAAAAAAACTCCGACCCCATGCCGCTTGTGGAATCACTTCAGGGTTACGGCACCGGCTGGTGCACCGCTGGCGAATCCACCGCGGAAGCCCAGCTTAAAAACGGCGATTTTTATGTGTACTACTCTTTTGACAACCGAGGCAATCCAACTATTCCAAGAGTAGCCATCCGCACGCAAGAGGGAAGGATCGCCGAAGTTCGCGGTATTGCCGCGGAACAAAATCTTGACCCATACATCGGCGATGTGGCGCAAGAAAAACTAAAAGAATTTCCCGATGGCGCGGCGTATGAAAAGAAAAGCCAAGACATGAAATGCCTGACCGTCCTGGAAAACAAAATGAAAAAAGGCCAAGAACTAGACAAAGAAGACCTGCGATTTCTCTATGAAATGGACTCTCAAATCCAAGGTTTTGGGTATCGAAAAGATCCCCGTATCAATGAACTGATTACCGGGCGAGACATGAAAGAAGACCTGTCTAAGGTTGTGGGCGTGCCTAAAGAGAAAATCAGCCTAACACAGGAGGAAGCTCTGCGTGGCGGCTATATGTTTCATTATGGCGATCTTAACCTTGGAGAAATCCAATCCGCCGAAGGTCTCACCCTGCCCGAGAGTGTTGGAGGCCATCTTGACCTTAGAAGCCTCCAATCCGCCAAAAAAAATAAATTACGAAAGCAATACCCGCATATAGAAATAATATGACACGGAAACAAAACAGGAACACAGCCTAACATGAAAACGCGGAAAAAATACTCCGCCTTCTTACCCCGCTTGCGGAAAAATTTTACTTCACGTGCTTCAGCGCCACAACCGACTTCGGCAAAAACCAGAGCATGCCGCCCGAGGAATTGGAAAAAATTGTAAAAAGAATAAAACCCGCGCAAGTATTTGAAATCTGTAAAACGTCCAAAAAAGTCCTCCGTAAAACCATGCTCCGCGCTTCACGCCTCACGCTTCATGATACGATTATCTGTATTACCGGCTCCCTCTACCTTGTTGGAGAAGCGCGAAGTATAATAAAATCATGACGATTAGAAAAATCGGC
>JAUYPG010000030.1 GCA_030695805.1 Nanobdellota archaeon | reverse complement strand
TATGGAAACGGCTCAAAGTTTTGGCGTTCGCAATATCTGCTCCCCTGCTGAAGCCCGCAGTCAATCAAAATTTTCGTGTGTCCGACCTCCAATAAATAATTCGCCCCAGTAACGGACTTCGCACCCCCGTGAAAATGAAGTTTCATTGTAGGAAGTATACCAAAAAATACCCCCATCGGAAAAGTTGCGTAAAGTTTGAAAAAAAGTAAGATAGAAGTGGTAACTTCATCGCGTATGCGCACCACAAACGAACAGGAAGGGTCCATCATGCAAAGAAATCGCATGAACCAAAACCAAAATGGGTTACGGCTCTTCGCGGGTCGCGCCCACCCGGAACTCGCGACCGAGATAGCGAAACTGCTCGACGTCTCCCTTGGCAAAATCCATCTCGCTACCTTTCCCGATTCCGAGACGCACGCGCAGATCGAGGAAAGTGTTCGCGGCACGGACATCTTCATCATCCAACCGACGTGCGCTCCGGTAAACGAGAATCTGATGGAACTCCTCATCATGATTGACGCCTTCAGGCGGGCGTCAGCAGGTCCCATCACCGCAATCATTCCATACTATGGGTATGGACGTCAGGATCGCAAATCCACAGGACGCGAACCAATCTCCGCGCGGCTCGTCGCCGACCTGTTGGAAACAGCCGGGACGAATCGGGTAGTTACGCTCGATCTGCACGCCTCGCAGATCCAGGGGTTCTTCACCATTCCGGTAGACCACCTAACCGCGATCACCACGATCGTAGAACACTACCGAAAAAAAGACCTCTCGAATGCCGTCGTAGTTTCTCCCGACGTCGGTCGGGCGAAACTCGCGGAAAAGTACGCCCAACTCCTTAATCTGCCATTCGTCTTAATGCACAAACGGCGTGAAGGTGTGGGCGGCGTTCAGGTCAAGGTCATCGAGATTGTGGGGGGTGTGAAAGGAAAAACCCCGATCATCGTGGACGACTTGATCGCGGGCGGGAGCATCATCCAGCAAGCCCGCGCCCTCGTCGAGGCCGGATCCAAACCCGCCTACATTGCCGCAACCCACGGCATCCTCGTCGGACACGCGCTCAAGCTCCTCGGCGAGGACTGCGTGCGAGAAGTGGTTGTTACAAACACCGTCCCAATCCCGCCGGGGAAACGCATTCCCAAGCTCCAGGTTCTCTCGATTGCCCCGCTTCTCGCGAAGGTAATCCAAAACGTCCACGAAGGAAAGTCAGTAAGCAAAGTATTCCACGAATTCGGAATTGACTTCGCGGTCTGACGGAAAGCGCTCAAACTCCTCACCCGAGCCCCATCCCCATGGGGCTCCTCACTTTATAATCACCAAAAAACCGCCTTCTCCGCGCTGACCGGCCCAATCCCGTCCTCATCCTCCTCAAAATTTTCCCTGAGCGAAGTCGAAGGGTTACCGTAAAACTCCTGCCGCAATTTTGATATCACGTTCGGCGCGGAAAGAAACCGAGAAATCTCCCCAGACCCCGCCCCTCCTCGGCTCGACATATAACTCGCGGAAAGATACAGATTCCGTTTCGCGCGCGTTACCCCCACGTAAAACAATCTCTGTTCCTCCTCAATCTCATCATCTCTCCCGAACGCAAAACCGGAAGGAAGCACCCCCTCAAGAAGCCCGATAAAATAAACGTCTTCCCACTCAAGACCCTTTGCAGAGTGAATTGTAGAAAGCACAAGGGGTTTTTCATCATTATTTTCCTCCGAAAAACGCGGCCCGAGCCGAGGTGGTTCGATTACAAAGTCCGCGAGAAACTCATCCAGACCGGAATATCTCCCCGCGATCTCCTGAAGCACGACAAGGTCGCCGAGCCGCTTCGGCCAGTCGTCAAATTTCGAACGGAAAATCGGTTCATAATACTGGTTCACGAGCCGGTACGTCTCGGAAACGCTCCTCTTCGGGCTCGAGCCGTGAAAATCGCGGAGTAAGGCCGCGAGCCGCCGAATCCCCTCTCCGTGCCGGCTCCCAGAAGAATGGGACTCAAGCGCCTCACATGCCTCTAAAAATCCCGAAGCAAGAAGAATGTCTTCCAACATCCGCTCCGCGCCCCGCGGCCCCACTCCCTCGAGGAGCATAAGCGCGCGGCTCCACGAAAGCTCGTCGCGAAAATTTTGCAAAATCTTAAGATGCGCCATAATATCCTTCGCATGCGCCGTCTCGTAAAATTTCACACCCCCAAAAACCTGAAACGGAATGTCCCGTCTGGTGAGTTCCGCCTGCAAAGGGATGGAAACGTAGGCCGAGCGAAAAAGCACTGCCTGACGATGAAAGTCCGTACCGCTATCCCGCGCCTCCTTGATCTTCCTCGCGATCCGCTCCGCCTCCTTGTAAGAATTTTCAAAAAAGAGAAAGACCGGCTGGGCCCCCTCCTCGCCTCTGCCCGAGGTCATCCGCTTCGCGTACTTCGAGACCATGTTGTTCAAAACCTCGTTCGCCACATTCAAAATCTTCTGCGTGCTCCGGTAATTCTCTTCCAGTTTGAT
Source organism: Nanobdellota archaeon (assembly GCA_030695805.1). Lineage (GTDB taxonomy): Bacteria > Patescibacteriota > Minisyncoccia > UBA6257 > GWB1-50-10 > JAUYPG01. Next base: position 947 of record JAUYPG010000030.1, on the reverse strand, counting down.
AATCTTTGTGTCCCGAAATCGCCTCGGGAACTCCATAATATTTTCGTGGCTAGCGCCCCGGAATCCGTATATGCTCTGCGCGTCGTCCCCCACCACCATGACATTCCGGTGCCCCCGCGCGAGAAGATAGGCGATATCCCCCTGGGCCCGATTCGTATCCTGATACTCATCTACCATAATGTGAGAGTATCGCCCCGCGATTGCCTTACCCTCCGCCTCCCTCTGTAAAGCCAAAACAAGAAAAAAAAGCAGATCGTCGTAATCCAAATACCCCTTCTCCATCTTATACTCCGCGTACTTCGTCTTCACCTTTTCAATCTCATCCGCAAGATGGAGAAAATGAGAATACTCTTTCAAAAGCACGGCCTCAATCGTGATTGCCTTATTAAACGCCTGCCCAATAATCGCCCGAAGCGCCTTTTTTTTCGGAAAACGCTCGTCAGAATCATAACATCCGATCTGGGTGGCCGCGCGATGCACCGCCTCCTCCGCGTCTCCCTCATCCAAAACAGAAAATGATTTTGAAATCCCGAGTACCTCTCCGTACATTCGGAGCATCTTGTACGCGAACGAATGAAACGTCCCTCCATTGACCCGCTCGGCAAGAGGATTCATTCGACACGCGCGCCGCAACATCTCACTGGCCGCCCTCCGCGTAAAAGTCAAAAGCAAAATCTTTTCAGGCGCCACCCCCTTTTCAATAAGATGCGCCACCCGATGCTCAATAACCCGCGTCTTTCCGCTTCCCGCCCCCGCAATAACCAGCACCGGCCCCTCGGTTGTTGTAACCGCCTCCTTTTGGGCCTTATTCAAACTATCTAAATAATTCATGGCTCAAGTATTCTATAAGATATTTCCTCAACTCGCTACGCCGGAGTTGTGGATGTCCGACCCCGCCAAGGCGGGGTCGGACATCCAAAATAAACAACCGCACCGCTTGCGGTGCG
>JAUYPG010000043.1 GCA_030695805.1 Nanobdellota archaeon | reverse complement strand
CAATATTTGGGTGTTCAACACCCAAATATTGGGGAAGTGGCGGGAAGGTTGAATCTTTTGACGATGAAGCCGCAGGTGTTTCTTTTGAATGGAACGGAGAAAGATGTTTCAGATGAGTTGCGAGGAAAAATCAAAGAGATGGGCGCGGGGCATGTCGTAGTGGATTTGGATAATGTGCTTGAGGTGCCGGAACTTATTACAAAGGCGTATGAGGTCTTGAATTTGATAAGTTTTTTTACGACCGGGGAGGATGAGACGCGAGCGTGGACGATTACGCGCGGAACAAAAGCGCCGCGGGCCGCGGGCGTGATTCACACGGATTTTGAGGAGAAATTTATCCGCGCGGAGGTGGTTTCGTATGAGGACTTTGTTTTATGCGGCGGGTGGGCACAGGCGCGGGAGAAGGGGAAGTTGCGTTTGGAAGGGAAAGAGTGCGAGGTGAAGGATGGAGATGTCATAGTTGTGAGGCATGGTTAGTTCATTCTGACGTTCTTGAGAACGTAGGAATGACTTTTTTGGTTTTTTGTTATTCGTGGTGTGGTATGGGTAGCCACTGATGGTATTGAAAGGTGTAAATATCTAAAGATTAAAAAATAAAAAGACGCTCCTTGCGGAGCGTCTTTCGCGTGAATCGCGTTAGTCGCGATTCCTTTCAGTGATGTTGAGGGAGAGCTTGAGGAGCTTGACGAGCGTGTCGAGCCCTTCCTCCTCGGCGATGATATGGAGGAGTTGGAGGAGATCGGTGAACCTATCATATCCTTTCCTCAGGTTCTCCTTCCCCATGTATTCTCCGCCCTCAGCGAACATTCGCTGGAAGGCCTTCTCGTCGCCCTGCTCCAGAGATCTCCGTATCTCTCGAATGATGTCTTCCGTGAGCCCCAGAATCCGTATGGCGTTCGGGTTCTGGAAGACATTCCAGTAGAGGTCCCATTCTTGCTTGAGGATCCGGTGGGAGACGAGCGTCGTGATCTCGTAGGGGCCGGTCGCGGCCTTCTGTGCTGTTTCTTGCTCGAGACCCAGGGCCTTGTGGAGCAGAGGAATGGCCATGGCGATCGCGTGGATTGGGTTTTGGACGGCACCCGCGTAGAGATCCATCTCCGCTGGAGAGGAGAAGTGGATTTGATTTCCCTTCGCCTTCTCGAGGAATCTTTGGATCCACTCGCGCCACACTCTCCATTCCCGGGGTGAGACGTGCATCGCGAATGCTCCGAAGTTCGTCTTTCCATTCGGAGGGTTGCACATTGGGTGGATCTGCAGGAATTCCGCCCCGGTTTTCAGGAGGGCGTCGCAGATTTTTTCCTTGTCGGTTGAGGCGATCTCGATCACGAGTTTTCCCGTGATGAGTGAGGAGATCGTCCGGACGACGGTTGCCGTCTCGGTTACGGGCACGGAGATGAGGATCACATCGGCCTGTTCCGCAAGGGCGGTGTTGGAGAGTGACGTGGGCGTTTTGGGGTCGGAGGTGATGACCTGGCAGTCGGGGTAGTGCTCCCCGAAGAAGGTCTGGAACCACGTTCCATACCGTCCGTTGCCGCCGATGATGCCGATTTTCACGGCTGGTCTCCTTTCTTGGTTGTTAACGAACACTGAACTGTCCGTCGTCGCGAACGATGCCGATTATCATCGGCTGACCTCCCTCATGTGGGTTGTGAACGAACACTGACCTCGGGATGAGGCCAGTTTGGGGAGTCAAATGTGAGTGTTATTCGGCTACCAAAACTAACCTCCGTTGAGGGCTTGGTAGTAGTAATATGAGTTGTTTTTGGTTTGATGTTTCATGGTTTTTTATAATAAAAATCGGCTCAAGGAGCCGGTTTCGGTAGATAATTTCGTGGATACCTAAAACTAGCTCCTTTGGGGCTTGTTGTAGGCGTAATAGGTTTTGACTGCTTGTTTTATCATTGTATAGTAAGTATATCTTATCAATTTTTTTTGTCAATATGCACTTTTGTTAAGAGGAGGAGGGCGTAGGCCATAGCAAGGAGGCCGAAGTCGCGGAAGGAGACGTCATCCACCCCGTAGAAGATTAACATTCCCGCTATGGAGAGAAAGGCGAGGAGGGAGGCGAGGCGTTTCCAGAATCCGAGAAGCAGGGCGAGCGCAAGGACGATTTCGAATGCTCCGTGGAGCATCAGAACTATTTCACGAAATTGTATCCCTTCGACAAGCTCAGGGAATAATGGGATATTGTTTATCCACTGTGGTATGAATCCGATCCATGCCGTGGGGTTCAGAAGGGAATTTATTCCTGCATAGAGAAACACTCCGCCAAGGCCGATCCGGAGAGCAAGCTCGGGGGTTATGTGTTTTTTGAAATTCGAAGCACGAAGCATGAAATTCGAAACAAATTCCAAATTCGAATGATCAAAATTCCAAACATTTCGGATTTCGATATTCGGATTTCGGATTTATTAAAATTAGTATATCATTTCTTCAATGTCTTTCTCTATAGATACAGAGGCGTATAAGGGTCCGCTCGAGAAACTTTTGGAACTCGTGGAGGAAAAGAAGCTCGAGATTACGATGGTTTCTTTGGCGCGGGTAACAGGCGATTTTTTGAAGTATATGGAATCCCTTCGACAGGCTCAGGGGATACGGGACGGGCAAGATCAGGGAATAAAAGGCGAGGAGGACCTGAAATCCATTATCGCGGATTTTCTTGTGGTCGCTTCGCGTCTTCTACTTATTAAGTCGCGGGTGCTTTTGCCGAATTTGGATCTTGATGAAGAGGAGGAGGGGGATATCCGCGACTTGGAGTTCCGCCTGAAACTTTATGAAGAATTGAAGGGCGCGAAAGAGCATATCGCGAAGGGATGGAATGTGTTTCCGCGCATGATGTCGCGTGAGTTTTTGGCGACGAGACAGATTGTGTTTTCTCCTCCGCACGCGTTAAAACTTTTTGATCTGGAGCGAGAGATGGGAAAGGTATTAGGAGAACTCCAGCGTTTTCTTCTGCCTACAGAGAAGATCGAGAATACCATGATAAAGCTCCAGGACACAATTCATCGCCTCTTGGAGCGCATGAGCGAGCATCCCATGGACCTGGGGCATTTGGACGGAGGCAAGCCCCGTGCCGAGGTTGTGGCCCTTTTTCTTGCCGTGCTTCATCTTGTGCGAGAGCATTGTATTTGGGTGGAGCAAGAAGGGGAGTTTGGGAGAATATACATTAGAAAGTAGAAAATACCCGCCCGCCATGACTTCGTCTTGGCGAAGTCGGGTGGGGAGAGTAGAAAGTAGAATTGTATTTGAGGTTTCGGGGCAAAGCTAATACAATAACTAATGACTTATGATTCATGACGGCAGTAAGGTAGCGGAATTGGAAGCACTTCTTTTTTATCACGGAGATCCGATTTCCCATGAGGATATCGCCAAGTTTTTGGACATTTCGAAAAAGGAGGTGAGGCCTCTTCTTCTGGAGTATCAAAATATCCTTTCGAGCCGCGAGGAAGGAGGGCTTGAACTTCTTCTTTCTGATTTTGAGGTTCAGCTTGTGACGAGCCCTAAACATGGGGATTTATTCAGGAAGCTTCAGGAGGAAGAATTAAAAGAGGAGCTTACGCCCGCCGCTCTTCAGGCGCTTTCCGTTGTCGCGTATCTCGGCCCCCTAACACGCCCGGAAATTGATTATATCCGCGGAGTGAATTCTTCTTTTACTCTTCGAGGGCTTATCTTGCGGGGACTTGTGAATCGCGTCACAGGAGGGAAGCGCGGGGCGTTTCAGTATTCCGCGAGCTTTGAATTTTTGAAACACATGGGGATCGGGAGCGCTGAAGGACTTCCGGAATACGCGAAATATAAGAGTGTTTTGGAAAGATTGAGAGAACAGAGTCAAATAATTTCTAATGACTAATTACTAATTTCTAACCTTGCGTTTGTTGCATTAGAAATTAGATATTAGAAATTAGATATTTAAGTCATGGATATCAAATGGCAGGCATTAGGACTTACGGCGATCATCCTTATTTCGATTAGTTTGACGCGCGTGGAACGCAGGAACTATGATTCCGTTGCCGCGGAGGAGGGCGGCTCGCGTGTTGCAGCCCGGGACGCGTCTGTTTCTTTGGACTCCATGTCCCAGGGTCTCGCCTCGCTTCGGGAATCGTACGAAGTTCGGCGGGCGCCCGCGAGAAATTGGGAGATTCTCGATCCGGAGATTTCGGCCCGTTCGGTCCTCATCCAGTCGCTTGATGATTCATATCCCTTTTTCCACCGCGAGACCTACGCCCTCTGGCCCGCGGCTTCGCTTACCAAGCTTCTCACGGCGATCGTCGTACTTGAAGAGATCGGCGCGAATAAAAAAATTACGATCACGGAGCGCGCGGTCGCGACGGAAGGCCTCTCGGGAGACCTTCGGGACGGCGAGATCTATTCCGCGCAGGATCTTTTGAAAATCATGCTTCTTTCCTCTTCAAACGACGCGGCAACCGCGTTTGAGGATTATCTGGGGGGAAGGGATGAGTTCATTCGTCACATGAACCGGAAGGCGAGAGAGCTTCAGATGACAAGTTCCGTCTTTTACGACGCCTCCGGCCTCTCCGATCTCGACGTGACGACCGCGAGTGATATGCTTCGGCTTATGAAGTATATTCTCCTGAACCATCCTGAAATTTTTCAGTGGACCAGGATTCCAAGTTTTTTGGTCCAGCCGACAAATGATATCGGGAGCCGTCTTGTGTATAACATCAATTCTTTTTCCGGGGAGGAGAACTTTTTGGGAGGCAAGACCGGAACTTCTCCGCGTGCCCGCGAGAACTTCGTCTCCGTATTTTCGCTCGGGAACTATCGGCTCGCTTTTATCATACTGGGCTCGGAGAATCGGGCGGCCGAGACGAAGCGGCTTTTGGAGTGGATAGGGAAGGCCTACAATTTCTAATTACTAATTTCTAATATCTAATTAATAGTCCAAGTACTAATACTCAAATGCTTATGTGGAATAGAAGCTGATATTTGGTCATTGGATAATTTTGTCATTGGGATTTCATTAGTAATTAGAAATTAGTAATTAGAAATTTTAGTAATATGGAAATATTTGAAGCAGTACGGATTCTCATTATGTTCGCGGTGTCGTTTCTTACGGCCCTTCTTCTCACGCCTCTCATTACGCATTTTTTACGGAAGTTCGATATCCGCAAAAAAAATATCCGTTCAAAATCCGAGGCGCCTGTTTTTTATGAACTGCACAAAGAAAAGTCCGGCACCGTTACTATGGCCGGGATCATCGTGTGGCTTACGGTGTTTCTTCTTGCCGGAATATTTTTCGTCTTCCAAGGGGTCTTGAACGGTTTTGCCGGCTATTTTAATTTCGTGAACCGGGCGGAGACCTATCTTCCTCTCGCGGCCATGCTTCTCTCCGCCCTTCTTGGGATGTTCGACGATTTGATGGGAGTGAAAGGAAAGGGCGGGAAGGGGGGTGGCCTTAGCGTGCTTCAGCGTCTTGGCCTTTATACGCTCATCGCCTTTCTCGGGGCTCTCTGGTTTTATTTTCGTCTTCAATGGGACGTACTCTATATTCCTTTTGTTGGCCTCTTTCCTCTCGGTCCCTGGTACATGCTTGTCTTCGTATTTGTGCTTGTGGCGAGCGCTTTTTCCACAAATGAGGCGGACGGCCTCGACGGCCTTGCCGCGGGAATTCTTTTTTTCGCCTTCGGCGCTCTTGTCGTCGTCTCTTTTCTGCTTCAGCGATATGATCTCGCGGTTATGAACGCGGTGATTCTGGGAGCCCTCCTCGCGTTTTTGTGGTTCAATATCTATCCCGCGCGTTTTTTTATGGGAGACACCGGCTCCATGTCGCTCGGCATCACCCTCGGGGTTATGGCTATGCAGACCAATACCGCTCTCTTTCTTCCTTTTTTTGGATTTGTGCTTGTTCTCGAGTCCCTTTCCGTTATCATTCAGGTTTTTAGCAAAAAATTTTTGAAGCGAAAAGTATTCCGTTCCGCGCCGATTCATCATCATTTTCAGGCCCTTGGCTGGCCGGAGAGCCAGGTTACCATGCGATTTTGGATTATTTCCGCGGTTATGGTTGTTTTCGGACTCGTGTTTTTCTTTTTCGCCCGTTTCGCCTAGACGCAGATCAACGGCAAATATATCGACTTCGTAAGTCAATATATTGCATACGCGGAATTATGCTGATTTTTTTGTTTTTTTGTGGTTGTGGTAAAATAAGAATACATGACCACACTTATTAAAAACGGGCTTGTGTATGATGGCGTGTCGCGCGAGCCGCGGCGGGCCGATGTGTTTTTCGAAAAGGATAAAATCCGCGCGGTCGGTCCTCGGCCTCGCGCGCGGGCGGACCGGGTCGTTCACGCGGACGGGTGCGTCGTTATTCCCGGCCTCATAGACACGGGATCGGACATTGACCGGTATGGCGGACTTTTTTCGCATGATATACAAAAAGAATTTCTCCGGCGCGGGATTACCACGGTTATCGCGGGCGGGTCGGGCGTTTCTCTCGCGCCTTTCCGCCCGGATCTTTTCCGGACGTTTTTTCATTCTTCGGAGTCATTCGCGGGAAACGCGGATTGGAAATCGTTCGCGGATTTTTTGAGCGTCCTCCGCAAGGGGCGGCTCTCACTGCACGTGGGCGCTATGGCGGGATATCGCAATCTTTATTCCCCGTTTGTTTCCCAAAGAGAAATGCGGGAGCGCGTTATAAGAGTTCTCGAGGAAGGAGCGCTCGGGGTCTCTCTTGATTGGAGCGACCCGGTTTCGTATCCGTTTTCCCCAGATGCGGTCCGGGCCCTGGGGGAGGCCCTTTCTTCTTCGGGAAAGGTCTGTGCCCTGGGACTTGACTCTTCGCGTCTTCTTCCCGGGCCATTCGACATGTTCAGGCGTTTCTTTTCGGGTCTTCGGAGCAAACTTCAC